>NZ_JAMQAU010000009.1:0-237883 GCF_023701505.1 Pseudomonas sp. SR18
AACCCGACACGGCTGCACTCGGCGCTGGGATACAGCTCACCTAATGACTACGCAAAGCAACTGAAGCAAACTGCTTAACGCTCGCTTTATGGCGTACGTTTTGAGGGAGCAAGTCCATGGTTACTTTGGGGCTTTTCCAAAGTGACCCGCCGTAAGGGCGGAACCATACGCAGCCGTTACCGCAGCAACGGATATGTACTCAGCCCCCTCCCAAATAGGATTAGCAAAGGCCTGAGCCTACTCAATCCCCACCTGGTTACGCCCATTATGCTTGGCCGTATACAAACCCTTGTCCGCCGCCATGATCAACTGGCGGCAATCCGTACCCTGCACCGGCGTCATGGTCGACAGGCCAATGCTGACGGTCAGGCTGGAGCCTTCAGTCGGCGCAATGTGCGGGATTTTCAGCGCCGCCACGGCCATGCGCAGCTTCTCGGCCACCATGCGAGCACCGCCCGGTGACGTATTGGGCAGCACCAGGGAAAATTCTTCGCCGCCGTAGCGTGCCGGCAGGTCCGAAGGGCGGCTGCTGGCGTCGCGGATGGTAGCGGCGACTTTGCGCAAGGCTTCATCCCCTTCAACGTGGCCGAAGCTGTCGTTGTAGGTCTTGAAGAAATCCACATCGATCATCAGCAACGACAACTGCGTCTGATCACGCATGGCCCGCCGCCATTCCAGTTCCAGGTATTCGTCAAAGTGGCGACGATTGGACAACCCGGTCAACCCATCGGAGTTCATCAACCGCTGCAACACAAGATTAGTGTCCAGCAGTTGTTGCTGGCTGACTCGCAACGCGCGGTAGGCCGCGTCCCGCTGCAACAGCGTCATGTAAGACCGCGAGTGATAGCGGATACGCGCTACCAACTCGATATTATCCGGCAGCTTGACCAAGTAATCATTGGCCCCCGCCGAAAACGCCGCGCTCTTGATCAGCGGGTCTTCCTTGGTCGAAAGCACGATGATCGGGATGTTCGCCGTGGCCGGATGGTTGCGGTAGTCGCGCACCAGGGTCAGGCCATCGAGGCCGGGCATCACCAGATCCTGCAGGATCACCGTCGGTTTGATACGGATAGCCTGGGCAATCGCCTGGTGCGGATCGGCGCAGAAGTGGAAGTCGATGTTTTCTTCATGGGCCAGGCCGCGTCGCACCGCTTCGCCGATCATGGCCTGGTCGTCGACCAGCAACACCATGGCGGCATTTTCGTCGGTCTTGACGTCGTCGATCTGTAAATCATTCATCTGCAGTCACCTGAATTACCACCTGCAAGCCAACATCACGCGAGGTCATGTTCATTGTGCAAAGACCTCCAGCAATCGGGGCGCAATTCTGTCCAGTGGGCGAATTTCAACAGCAGCATCAATTGCCGCCGCCGCTTTGGGCATGCCATACACCGCCGAGCTCTGCTGATCCTGGGCGATGGTCAAATAACCTTCTTCACGCAATAACTTGAGGCCCTGGGCCCCGTCGCGACCCATGCCGGTCAGCAGTACGCCAACGGCATCGCCATTCCAGTGGCTGGCCACGCTTTCAAAGAACACGTCGATCGAAGGCCGGTAAATCTCGTTCACCGGCTCTGCGGTATAGGCTAGCGTGCCATTCTTCAATAGACGAATGTGATGATTGGTACCGGCCAGCAACACCACGCCGCTTTGTGGCGGTTCCCCTTCGCGGGCCAGGCGCACCGGCAGTCCCGAGGCACTGCTGAGCCACTCGGCCATGCCGGCGGCGAACACCTGGTCCACATGCTGCACCAGCACAATGGCGGCGGGAAAGTCCCGGGGCAAACCCTTGAGCAGGATTTCCAGGGCAGCCGGGCCACCCGCCGACGAGCCGATAGCCACCAGGCTCTGGCGTTTGCCGGTGGTGCGCGCTGATGGGGTTTCGGTGCGCACGCGGCTGCCACGCTGGCCGATCAGCCAGCCGATGTTGAGGATTTTGCGCAACAGCGGCGCCGCCGCATCCTTGGGGTTGCCCACGCCGAGGGCCGGCGTGTCCACCACATCCAGGGCGCCGTGCCCCATGGCTTCGAACACCCGGCTCATGTTGGCCTGGCGGTCGACAGTCACCAGCAGGATCGCGCACGGCGTCTCGGCCATGATCTGCCGCGTGGCCTCCACGCCGTCCATCACCGGCATGATCAGGTCCATCAGGATCAGGTCCGGGGTCAATTCGGTACAGCGCTGCACCGCTTCCAGGCCATTGCCGGCCACCCACACCACCTCGTGCGCGGGCTCGAAGCTCAAGGCGCGGCGCAAGGCCTCTACCGCCAGGGGCATGTCATTGACGATCGCAATCCTCATGCCCGCGCGCCTCCGATCAGCTCCACCACGGCGTCCAACAACGCGTCGTCGTGGAAGCTGGCTTTGGCCAGGTAGTAATCGGCACCGGCGTCCAGCCCACGGCGACGGTCCTCTTCACGGTCTTTGTACGACACCACCATCACCGGCAACGATTGCAGGCGAGTATCCCGGCGCAAGAGTGTGACCAATTCAATACCGTCCATGCGAGGCATATCAATGTCAGTGATCAGCAGGTCGAAGTCTTCGGAGCGCAAGGCGTTCCAGCCGTCCATGCCATCGACTGCAACGGCCACTTCGTACCCGCGATTAAGCAGCAATTTACGTTGCAACTCACGCACGGTGAGCGAGTCATCCACCACCAGCACGCGCTTGCGCGGCGCCTCGGTGACCTGCTGGCTGCGCCGGGCGATGCGTTCGAGGCGCCCGGTGTTGAGCAGCTTGTCCACCGAACGCAGCATGTCTTCCACATCGACAATCAACACCACCGAGCCATCATCGAGCAAGGCACCGGCGGAAATGTCCTGGACCTTGCCCAGGCGGTCATCCAGCGGCAATACCACCAGGGTCCGCTCGCCGATGAAGCGTTCCACGGCGATACCGTACACCGCATCGCGCTCGCGGATCACCACGACTTTCAGGGTCTCGTCGTTATTCTGCCCCGGCGGGCGCTGCAACAACTGGCTGGCGGCGACCAGGCCGACATGCCGGCCCTCGTGCCAGAAATGCTGGCGGCCTTCCAGTTGCACGATCTCGTCGGGGGCCAGGTCGCACATGCGTTCGATATGCGCCAGGGGGAATGCGTAGGCTTCTTCGCCGACTTCCACCACCAGGCTGCGCACCACCGACAAGGTCAGCGGCACTTCCAGATGGAAACGGCTGCCCTGCCCCGCCGTCTGCTCCAGCACCACCGCGCCGCGCAGTTGGCGGACCATATGCTGCACCGCATCCAGCCCGACCCCGCGCCCGGACACTTCGGTGACCTTGTCACGCAGGCTGAACCCCGGCAGGAACAGAAACGTGAGCAACTCCTCTTCACTGAGGGTCAGCACCGTTTCCAGAGTGGACAAATGCCGGTCGACGATGGTGCCGCGCAGGCGCTCCAGGTCGACGCCGTTGCCGTCGTCGCTCAGTTCCAGCACCAGTAAACCGGCCTGATGGGAAGCACGCAGGCGGATCAAGCCTTCGGCGGGTTTACCGGCCAGCAGGCGCTGGTCAGGCATTTCGATGCCGTGATCGACGGCATTGCGCAATAAATGGGTGAGTGGCGCTTCAAGTTTTTCCAATACGTCGCGGTCGACCTGGGTCTTTTCGCCCTCGATCTCCAGGCGCACTTGCTTGCCCAGGCTGCGGCCGAGGTCACGCACCATGCGCACCTGCCCGGCCAGCACATCGGCAAACGGACGCATGCGACAGGCCAGCGCGGTGTCGTAGAGCACCTGGGCGCGCTGCCCGGCCTGCCAGCCGAACTCATCCAGCTCGGCGGTTTTTTCCGCCAGCAGCGCCTGGGCTTCGCTCAGCAGGCGGCGGGTATCGGCCAGGGCTTCCTGGGCTTCGAGGTTCAGATCCAGGGTCTTGAGCTGGCCGTCCAGGGCATCCAGGGCGCGCACGCTCTGGCTTTGAATGCGTTTGAGGCGCTGCATGCTCGCCAGGTACGGCTTGAGACGCTGGGTTTCCACCAGGGACTTGCTCGACAGGTCCAGCAGGCTGTTAAGCCGCTCGGCGGTCACGCGCAGTACACGCTCGCCGCCTTCGGTCATGCGTTTGCCCTGGCGCGGCGGATCGCTGGCCACTGGCGGCGCGGGTTCGGGTTCCGGCGGGAGCTCTTCAACCACCGGCGCCGGCACAACGGGTGGCGGCGCGACCTTGGCGGTCGGCTGGGACGGGTCCAGCAGACGCTCCATCAACGCCACATAAGCTTCGATGTCCGCTGGCCCCACGGTGTTGCCCGGGGTGGCGATACGCATCAGCAGGTCGGTGCCTTGCAGCAAGGCGTCGATATGTTCAGGTTGCAGGTACAGACGACTTTCCTGGGCGCTGACCAGGCAGTCCTCCATGACATGGGACACGCTGACCCCGGCGTCCACCCCCACGATGCGCGCCGCGCCCTTGAGCGAGTGGGCCGCGCGCATGCAGGCTTCCAGTTGGTCGGCCTGGGTCGGGTTGCGCTCCAGGGCCAGCAGGCCCGCGCTCAGCACCTGGGTCTGTGCATCGGCTTCCAGGCTGAACAGTTCCAGCAGCGAGGCATCGCGCATCTGGTCGGGGGTCATGTGAGGCTCCGGGTCACGGCGGACAACAATTGTGCCTCGTCCAGCCAACGCAGGCTGCGGCCCTTCCACTGCAACACACCCTGCGTGAACCGTGCGCTGGCCTGGGTGCCGGACGCCGATGCAGCCTGCAAGGTGCGTTCGTCGATAGCATGGATGCCGTCCACTTCGTCCACCGGCACCACCACCGGGCCATCCTGCGCGGCGATGATCAACATGCGCGGCATGATTCGCCCACCGCTGGCGCCGTTGCCGGTGCTGTCCAGGCCGAGCAGTTCCACCAATGACAGGCACGCCACCAGCGCCCCCCGCACATTGGCCACGCCGAGCAAGGCGCGGGACCGCTGGTGCGGCAGCGAGTGAATCGGTTGCAACGGCGCCACTTCCACCAGGCAACGGGTAGCGATGCCCAACCATTCTTCGCCGAGACGGAACATCAGCAACGAGCGGGTGACGATCTCTTCGTCGACTTCAGCCGCAGCGGCCGGACGACGGTCGTCCTGCTGCAAGGCGTAGCGATCCAGCAGGCGCGTGGCGGCCGCCGAATACACGGCGCAGTTGCGGCAATGAATATGATCCACCAGCAGCGGGCAGGACTTGTCGCCGTGGATACCGATGCGGTTCCAGCAGTCGTCGATGGCCTGGGTGTCGGCCAGGGTCAGGTCCAGGCCGGCGGTGTCGAGCGCGTCGGGGCTACTCATCGTTTGGACTCACTGTCTGCTCGCTCGCTACGGGCGGCCCGCGCCTGCAAACGGCGCGCCCCCGCACTGTCGCCCTGGGATTCGAGCAACGCGGCCAGGTGCATCAAGGCCTGCGGATGCTGGGGTTCCAGGTATAAGGCTTTTCGATAAAAACCCTGGGCTTCCAGGGCGCTGCCGGCCACATCGCTGAGCAGCCCGAGCCAGTAAAACACCTGGGCGGCTGGCGGGTGGCTGTTCAAATACTGCTCGCAGGCGGCACGGGCCTCGGCACTCTTGCCTTCGTTGGCCAGGGTGGCGATACGACTGAGCAAGGTGCTTGCGTCGGAAGGCGGCGGGGCCTTGATCGGCACCACCTGGGCGCTGACTGTGCTGAACGGTCGCGGCTTGACGGGGATCGGTGCCGCGCTGCGCTGAGGCGCCGGCATGGGCACGAACACCGGTTCAGGCTGAATCGGCTCGGCGTGCCGGCTGAAGGCAAAGGACTGCGGCACTCCAATCGAACGCATGCCGTGGCGGCCCAACAGGCTGCCCTCGGCCGGGCCGATAAACAGGACGCCGTCCACGTGGGTAAGGCCCTTGAGCACATCGAACACTTGTTTTTGGGTGGGCTGGTCGAAATAGATCAAAAGGTTGCGGCAAAACACGAAGTCATAGCTCGCCTCGTTCGCCAGCAGCGTCGGGTCGAGCAGGTTGCCGACTTGCAGACGCACCTGCTCGCGCACGCGGTCGGCGATGTGGAACCCGTCGTCGTGTTCAATGAAGTGGCGGTCGCGATAGGCGATATCGCTGCCGCGAAACGAGTTTTTGCCATACACGCCGCGCCGCGCACGCTCCACCGACAGCGGGCTGACGTCCAGGCCCAGCACCTTGAACTGGTGCGGCGCCAGGCCAGCATCAAGCAGGGCCATGGCGATCGAATAGGGCTCTTCGCCAGTGGAGCACGGCAGGCTGAGGATACGCAGTGCACGCATCTGCTTGATCTCGGCCAGACGGGCAATCGCCAATCGGGCCAAGGTCGCAAAGGATTCGGGGTAACGGAAAAACCAGGTCTCGGGGACGATCACCGCTTCGATCAGCGCTTGCTGCTCGTCGTGGGAGCTTTGCAGGTGCTGCCAGTATTCACCTGGCGTTCGCGCCTGCACGGCCTGGCTGCGCTGGCGCACCGCACGTTCGATGATGGCCTCGCCGACCGACGCAACGTCCAGGCCGATACGTTCCTTGAGGAAGGCAAAGAAGCGCGGGTCGTTGCTCATACGCTCAGCTCGGCAGAAAACAACAGGGCGCGCACGTCATCGGTGAGCACGTCATTCACGCCAATCCATTGCATCAAGCCCAAGGCATCCTCCCGCACAGGCCCCAGGTAGCGCGCCTGGGGGTTATCCAGGCCATAGGGCTGGAATTCGGCGGGGTCGCAACGCAGCGTATCGGTGGCCTGTTCGAGGATCAGCCCCAGCCGGCGGGATTCGACCCAAGGTTGCGGCTGGTAATTGACCAGCACCAACCGCGTGCTGGTGCGAGCCTGCGCCGGCGTACCGAAGGTCAGCGCGCTCAGGTCGATCACCGGCACCAACGCCCCACGGTGGGCAAAGATGCCAGCCACCCAGGAAGGCGCATGGGCGATGGGCTTGAGCGGCAGGCGCGGCAGCACCTCGGCCACTTCGGTGGCCTTGAGGACATAACGTTCGCTACCGATGTGAAACACCAGGAACAACGCCTTTTTCGCTGCCGGGACGGCGCCGCGTTTAGCCGCGAGGTCGCTCATCAGACTTTGAAACGCGACACGCCGCTGCGCAGACCCACCGCAACCTGGCTCAGTTCATCAATCGCAAAACTGGCCTGGCGCAGGGATTCTACGGTCTGGCTGCTGGCATCCCCCAGTTGCACCAGCGCGTGGTTGATCTGCTCGGCGCCGGTGGCCTGGGCCTGCATGCCTTCGTTGACCATCAACACCCGCGGCGCCAGGGCCTGTACCTGATGGATGATCTGCGAGAGTTGCTCGCCCACTTGCTGCACTTCGAACATGCCGCGGCGCACTTCTTCGGAGAACTTGTCCATACCCATCACGCCCGCGGACACCGCCGACTGAATCTCGCGCACCATCTGCTCGATGTCGTAGGTGGCCACGGCGGTCTGGTCGGCCAGGCGACGCACCTCGGTTGCGACCACGGCAAACCCGCGCCCGTATTCACCGGCCTTTTCAGCTTCGATGGCGGCGTTCAGGGACAGCAGGTTGGTCTGGTCGGCGACCTTGACGATGGTCACCACCACTTGGTTGATGTTGCCGGCCTTCTCATTGAGGATCGCCAGCTTGGCGTTCACCAGGTCGGCAGCGCCCATCACCGAGTGCATGGTCTCTTCCATGCGCGCCAGGCCTTGCTGGCCGGAACCGGCGGCCACCGAAGCCTGGTCGGCAGCAGTGGAGACTTCGGTCATGGTGCGCACCAGATCCTTGGACGTGGCGGCGATTTCCCGCGATGTGGCGCCGATCTCGGTGGTCGTTGCCGCTGTTTCAGTGGCGGTGGCCTGTTGCTGCTTGGAGGTGGCGGCAATCTCGGTCACCGAGGTGGTGACCTGTACCGAAGAGCGTTGCGCCTGGGAAACCAGGGCAGTGAGTTCGGTCATCATGTCGTTGAAGCCGGTTTCCACCGCACCGAATTCGTCCTTGCGCTCAAGGTTCAGGCGTTTGCTCAGATCGCCCGTGCGCATGGTGTCGAGGATTTCGACGATACGCTGCATCGGCGCCATGATTGCGCGCATCAGCAGCAGGCCACACAGGCCGGCGGCCAGGATGGCGATGATCAGCGACACGCCCATGCTGATCTTGGCCGACAGCACGGCGTCGTCAATGGCCGCGGTGGCACGGTCCGCGACGTTTTTGTTCTCGGTAATAATGTCATTGAGCTTCATGCGACCTTCGGTCCAGATCGGCGTCAGTTGCTCTTCAAGCATTTCACGCGCAGCGGGCAGGTCATTGTTCTGGACGCGGTCCAGCACTCGCTCAAGGACTTTGTTGTAATTGATGTGTGCGGCCTTGAAGTTGTCGAACTCCATGCGGTCAGCCTGGCTGTGCACGGTTTTTTCGTAGCTGGCCATCTGCTGCTCGATGCGCGCTTCGAAGGCCTTGTAGTCGTTCTTGTCGGTATTGGTGAAGGTTTTATCCTCGCGCAGACCGATGATATCGATGGTCTGCAGGTAACTGTCGACCCACGCACTGCGGATCATGGAGCTGAGGTAAACGCCTGGCACCGCATCGTCTCGGACGGCTTCCTGGCTGACTTCAATCTTCAGCAACCGTGAATAGGAGACCACGACCATTAACAGCATGATGGCGATAATGACCGCAAAACTTGCCAGGATGCGTTGGCGCAAGGTCCAGTTCTTCACAGTATTTCCTCGAAGGGCCATTCAAATGGAGGGGAGTATAGCTGAGCAGAAGGCCTCATTAATCAACGGGTTTTGATGTAGCGCTCACAGAATGCAAAAACACCCTGGGGCATGGCGCCAGCCAGGGTGTTTTATCTACGCAGGCAGGATCAGAGGGTAGCTTGGCGCACCTGCTTTTCCAGCTCCAGCTTCAACCCAGGCTCCAGTTTCAGTTGGCGGGCCAGTTCGTCCAGATACGCTTTTTCCATGAAGTTTTCTTCGTCTACCAGCATTACGCTGGCGATGTACATTTCGGCAGCCATTTCCGGGGTGCTGGCGGCACGGGCGACATCGGCGGGGTCAAGGGGTTTGTTCAGCTCGGCGTGCAGCCAATTGTGCAGTTCGCGGTCGTTGTCCAGCTTGGTGAACTCGCCTTCGATCAGTTCGCGCTCGCGTTCGTCCACATGACCGTCCGCCTTGGCCGCTGCGACCAGCGCCTTGAGAATGCCCTGGCTGTGTTGCTCGACCTGGGCCGGTGGCAGGCGGTCGATGGTCTGCGGTTCGCCCTTGGGCGCATTGGCTTGGTTGGCCTGCCAGTTGCCGTAGGCCTTGTAGGCAATCACACCCAATGCGGCCAGCCCGCCATAGGTCAGGGCTTTGCCGCCGAATTTGCGCGCCTTTTTATTGCCCAGCAACAGGCCCATGGCCCCCGCCGCCAGAGCGCCACCACCGGCACCGCCGAGCAGGCTGCCCAACCCAGCGCCGCCCAGCAGACCGCCCAAAGCACCTTTATCGTCTTGCTTGCGTTGGCCGCCAGCCTTGTTTTGCAACATGTCCTGGCCGGACTTGAGCAACTGATCGAGCAATCCACGGGTATTCATTCGTAGCCTCCAGACACTTGGGTTCATTGGACCAATAGGCCACCAGCGTAAAACTAAGTGCCAAAAAGCCCCGATCTAGAGTGCTTCCAGATGTAACGCCGCTGCCGTTCGCTAAAACCGATATACACTCGGACAAATCTATAAAAACACCCCACTGGTAATTCCAGCATGATGACCTTGCGTCAAATCCGGCACTTTATCGCCGTGGCCGAGACCGGCTCAATCTCGGCCGCCGCGCAGACCGCGTTTATTTCCCAGTCGACGCTGACCCTGGCGATCCAGCAATTGGAGCAGGAAATCGGCGTCAACCTGTTCAACCGCCACGCCAAGGGCATGACCCTGACCCACCAGGGCCACCAGTTCCTGCGCCAGGCGCACTTGATCCTCGCCACCGTGGACAACGCCAAACGCAGCCTGCAACAAAGCACCGACCAGGTCGCCGGCCAATTGATCATCGGCGTGACCAGCCTGGTGGCCGGCTACTACCTCGCCGATCTGCTCACCCGTTTCCAGCGCGCCTACCCCAACGTGGAAATCCGTGTGATGGAGGACGAGCGCCCGTATATCGAACACTTGCTCGTCAGCGGCGAGATCGATGTCGGCGTGCTGATCCTTTCCAACCTGGAAGACCGCCACGCCCTGCAGACCGAAGTGCTTACTCACTCGCCCCACCGCCTGTGGCTGCCGGCGCAGCATCCGCTGCTGGAACACGACAGCATCAACCTTGCCGATGTCACGCGCGAGCCGCTGATTCAGCTGAATGTCGATGAAATGGGCCACAACGCACAGCGCATGTGGGCCAGCGCCGGACTACAACCGCGCGTCACGTTACGCACCGCCTCGACGGAAGCCGTCCGAAGCCTGGTGGCGGCAGGCCTGGGCCTATCGATCCAGCCGGACATGACCTACCGCCCATGGTCCCTGGAGGGCGACATTATTGAGGCGCGACCGATTGCGGATCTCAGCCAGACCCTCGACGTAGGCCTGGCGTGGCGCCGTGGCACGGCGCGACCGGCACTGGTGGACCCGTTCCTCACCGTCGCCCGGGAACAGCCCCATCCACGCAAGCCATCTATTTAATCGAATGCTGCATTCAGTATTTAGTATTTGTTGACCTCGCGCCTGACCTCTAGTCTCTGTGCATCCATAAGAGAAAGGTCAGGCCCTCGTAAGAGAACGCCCATGGCCACACAAGAAAAGAGATCGCGAAAAATGTCCGGCGCGTCTACCCCGCTGCTTACTGCATTGCTGATTGACGGCGAACTGGTCCACGGCCAGGGTTTTGCCGAGCCGATCCTCAACCCGGCCACCGGCGAAGTGCTCACCCAGATCGCCGAAGCCAGCACCGAGCAGGTGGAATCGGCCATCCTCGCCGCCCACCGTGCATTTGCCGGCTGGTCGCGGACCACGCCGCAGCAACGTTCGAACATTTTGCTGGGCATCGCCGATGCCATCGAAAAACAAGCCGACTACCTGGCCCGCCTGGAATCCCTGAACTGCGGCAAGCCATTGCACCTGGCGCGTCAGGATGACTTGAGCGCCACCGTCGACGTGTTCCGCTTCTTCGCCGGGGCCGTGCGCTGCCAGACCGGGCAACTGAGCGGCGAATACCTGCCGGGCTACACCAGCATGGTGCGGCGCGACCCGATTGGCGTCGTCGCCTCCATTGCGCCGTGGAACTACCCATTGATGATGGCCGCGTGGAAGATCGCGCCCGCCCTGGCTGCCGGAAATACCCTGGTATTCAAGCCGTCGGAACACACACCGCTGTCGATCCTCGCCTTGGCCCCCGTGCTGAAGGACTTGTTACCACGCGGTGTCATCAACATCCTGTGTGGCGGTGGCGAAAGCGTGGGCAGCCATCTGGTCAGCCACCCGAAAGTGCGCATGGTGTCCCTGACCGGCGATATCGTCACTGGGCAAAAAATCCTGCAGGCCGCGTCGAAAACCCTGAAACGCACGCACCTGGAACTGGGCGGCAAGGCGCCGGTGATCGTGTGCAACGACGCCGACCTGCAAGCCGTAGTCGAAGGCGTGCGCGCCTACGGTTATTACAACGCCGGCCAGGATTGCACCGCCGCCTGCCGCATCTATGCCCAGGCGGGGATTCACGACAAGCTGGTCGCCGACCTCGGTGCGGCGGTCAGCAGCCTGCGGTTTGCCGGCAAGCGCGATGCCGACAACGAACTGGGCCCGCTGATCAGCACACGCCAGCGCGACCGCGTGGCCAGCTTTGTCGAGCGCGCCCTCGGCCAGCCCCATATCGAACGGGTCACCGGCGCCGCGGTGCATTCCGGCGCGGGCTTCTATTACCAGCCAACGTTGCTCGCCGGTTGTAAACAGAATGATGAGATCGTGCAGCGCGAAGTGTTTGGTCCGGTGGTCACAGTGACCCGCTTCGACGAGCTGGAACAGGCGGTGGACTGGGCCAACGACTCCGAGTACGGCCTGGCCTCCTCCGTATGGACCCAAAACCTGGACAAAGCCATGCAGGTGGCAGCGCGCCTGCAATATGGCTGCACCTGGATCAACAGCCATTTCATGCTGGTCAGCGAAATGCCCCACGGCGGCTTGAAGCGCTCGGGGTATGGGAAAGATCTGTCCAGCGATTCGCTACAGGACTACAGCGTGGTGCGCCACATCATGGCCCGCCACGGCCAACATCTTTAAAACAACAACTAAGCTTCTGCGTCACCGGTTGCACACAACTGCCCCGACCATAATTAAAGAAGAGGGAACCCCCATGTCCGCGCACAAGACCGCACTGCTCAGTGCCTTGACCACCGCGCTGCTGGCCAGCGCCAGCATTCAGGCCGCCGAACCGCTCAAGGCGGTAGGCGCCGGTGAAGGCCAGCTGGATATCGTCGCCTGGCCTGGCTATATCGAACGTGGCGAAAGCGACAAGGCCTACGACTGGGTCACTGGTTTTGAGAAGGAAACCGGTTGCAAGGTCAATGTGAAAACTGCCGCCACTTCTGACGAAATGGTCAGCCTGATGGCCAAGGGCGGGTATGACCTGGTCACTGCGTCGGGCGATGCGTCGCTGCGGCTGATCGTCGGCAAGCGTGTGCAGCCGATCAACACCGCGCTGATCCCCAACTGGAAGAACATCGACCCACGCCTCAAGGATGCGCCGTGGTACGTGGTCGGCCAGCAGACCTACGGCACCCCGTACCAGTGGGGCCCGAACGTGCTGATGTACAACACCAACGTGTTCAAGACCGCGCCCACCAGTTGGAATGTGCTGTTCAACGCCCAGAACCTGCCGGACGGCAAGCCGAACAAAGGCCGCGTGCAGGCGTATGACGGCCCGATCTACATTGCCGATGCGGCGCTGTACCTCAAATCTACCCAGCCGGAACTGGGCATCCAGAGCCCGTATGAGCTGACCGAAACCCAGTACAAAGCCGTGCTCGACCTGTTGCGCGCCCAGCAACCGTTGATCCACCGCTACTGGCACGACACCACCGTGCAAATGAGTGACTTCAAGAACGAAGGCGTGGTGGCCTCCAGCGCCTGGCCGTATCAGGTCAACGGGTTGGTCAACGAGAAACAGCCGATTGCCTCGACTATCCCCAAGGAAGGCGCCACCGGCTGGGCCGACACCACCATGTTGCACAGCGAAGCCAAGCACCCGAACTGCGCTTACAAGTGGATGGACTGGTCGCTGCAGCCGAAGGTCCAGGGCGATGTCGCGGCGTGGTTCGGCTCGCTGCCGGCGGTGCCTGCGGCCTGTAAGGAAAGCGAACTGCTGGGTGCCGAAGGGTGCAAGACCAACGGGTTCGACCAGTTCGACAAGATCGCTTTCTGGAAAACCCCGCAGGCAGAAGGCGGCAAGTTCGTGCCCTACAGCCGCTGGACCCAGGATTACATCGCGATCATGGGCGGCCGCTAAGGGTCCCTGCAGAGACTGCTTCTTGTGGTGAGCAGGCTTGCCCTGCGCGGGGCAAGCCCGCTCACCACAAAAGCCCGATTTTCACCGTTTCAGCGCAGCACACATGCATCCTCGTTTTTTCAGAAGCCCAGACCGGGCCGCTGCGACGGCCCATGCTTTTTTGGAGCACCGCACCATGACGCTTGCAGTCCAATTCACCCACGTTTCCCGTCAGTTCGGCGAAGTGAAGGCCGTTGACCGGGTTTCCATCGATATCCAGGACGGCGAGTTCTTTTCCATGCTCGGCCCTTCCGGCTCGGGCAAGACCACCTGCCTGCGCCTGATCGCCGGGTTCGAGCAGCCGAGCGCCGGCTCGATCCGGATTCATGGCGAGGAGGCCGCCGGCCTGCCGCCGTATCAACGCGATGTAAACACCGTATTCCAGGATTACGCGCTGTTCCCCCATATGAACGTGCGCGACAACGTGGCCTACGGCCTCAAGGTCAAAGGCGTGGGCAAGACCGAGCGACTGAACCGCGCCGAAGAAGCCTTGGGCATGGTCGCCCTCGGCGGTTATGGCGAGCGCAAGCCGGTGCAACTTTCGGGCGGTCAACGCCAGCGTGTGGCCCTGGCCCGCGCCCTGGTCAATCGCCCCCGCGTGTTGCTGCTCGACGAACCGCTGGGCGCCCTCGACCTCAAGCTGCGCGAGCAGATGCAGAGCGAGTTGAAAAAGCTGCAACGCCAGCTGGGCATCACCTTCATCTTCGTCACCCATGACCAGACCGAAGCCTTGTCGATGTCTGACCGTGTGGCGGTCTTCAATAAAGGCCGCATCGAACAGGTCGACACCCCGCGCAACCTGTATATGAAACCGGCCACCGCATTCGTCGCCGAATTCGTCGGCACCTCCAACGTGATTCGCGGCGAACTGGCCCAGCGCCTGAGCGGCAGCGCGCAGCCGTTTTCGATACGCCCGGAGCATGTGCGGTTTGCCGAAGGCCCGCTGGGTGCCGGCGAAGTTGAAGTCAGCGGCCTGCTGCATGATATCCAGTACCAGGGCAGCGCCACCCGCTATGAGCTGAAACTGGAGAACGGCCAGGCGTTGAACATCAGCCAGGCCAACAACCAGTGGCTGGACATCAGCAGCGGCCATCAGGTCGGCCAGCCGATCACCGCGCGCTGGGCGCGGGAAGCCATGACGCCGCTGACCGACACTGCAGGCGAGGTGTGACATGAGCCTGGCCCTTTCCCAACCGCCGATGCGCAGGTTCTCCAACCTGCTGTACCGCAAGCCCAACCTGTACCTGGCCATGCTGCTGATACCGCCGCTGATCTGGTTCGGCGCGATCTACCTCGGCTCGTTGCTGACCCTGCTGTGGCAAGGCTTCTACACCTTCGACGACTTCACCATGGCGGTCACGCCGGACCTGACCCTGGCCAACTTCGCCGCGCTGTTCCAGCCGTCGAACTTCGACATCATCCTGCGCACCCTGAGCATGGCGATTGTGGTGTCGATCGCCAGCGCCATCGTGGCCTTCCCGATTGCCTACTACATGGCGCGCTACACCACGGGCAAGACCAAGGCGTTCTTCTACATCGCGGTGATGATGCCGATGTGGGCCAGCTATATCGTCAAGGCCTACGCCTGGACCTTGCTGCTGGCCAAGGGCGGCGTGGCGCAGTGGTTTGTGCAGCACCTGGGGCTGGAGCCGGTGTTGCAGTTCGTGCTGGGCATTCCCGGCGTGGGCGGCAGCACCTTGAGCACCTCGCATTTGGGGCGGTTCATGGTGTTCGTCTATATCTGGCTGCCGTTCATGATTTTGCCGATCCAGGCATCCCTGGAGCGTTTGCCGCCGTCGTTGCTGCAAGCCTCGGCGGATCTGGGCGCCAAGCCGCGCCAGACCTTTATGCAGGTGATTTTGCCGCTGTCGATTCCGGGGATTGCGGCCGGGTCGATCTTCACGTTTTCGCTGACCCTGGGCGATTTCATCGTGCCGCAACTGGTGGGCCCGCCGGGTTACTTCGTCGGTGGCATGGTGTATGCCCAGCAAGGTGCCATCGGCAATATGCCCATGGCCGCGGCGTTCACCCTGGTGCCCATCGTGCTGATTGCGGTGTACCTGTCCATCGTCAAACGCCTGGGGGCCTTCGATGCACTCTGACTCTTCACCTCAAATGCAGTCATCAATAGGCTTGAAGATCGCGGCCTGGGGCGGGTTGGTGTTTCTGCACTTCCCGATCCTGATCATCTTCCTCTATGCCTTCAACACCGAAGAAGCCGCGTTCAGCTTTCCGCCCCAGGGCTTCACGTTGAAGTGGTTCAGCGTGGCGTTTGCCCGACCGGACGTGCTGGAGTCGATCAAACTGTCGCTGCAGATCGCCGCCATCGCCACCCTGATCGCCATGGTGCTCGGCACCCTCGCGTCGGCGGCGCTGTATCGCCGCGAGTTCTTCGGCAAGCAAGGCGTGTCGCTGATGCTGATCCTGCCGATTGCGCTGCCGGGGATCATCACCGGTATCGCGCTGCTGGCGACCTTCAAGACACTGGGCATTGAGCCTGGGATGTTCACCATCATCGTCGGCCACGCGACATTCTGCGTAGTGATCGTCTACAACAACGTCATCGCCCGCTTGCGCCGCACCTCCCATAGCCTGATCGAGGCCTCGATGGACCTGGGTGCCGACGGTTGGCAGACCTTCCGCTACATCATCATGCCCAACCTGGGCTCGGCGCTGCTGGCCGGCGGCATGCTCGCGTTTGCGCTGTCGTTCGACGAAATCATCGTCACCACCTTCACCGCTGGCCACGAGCGCACCTTGCCGCTGTGGTTGCTCAACCAGCTCAGTCGCCCTAGGGATGTGCCGGTGACCAACGTGGTGGCGATGCTGGTGATGCTGGTCACGATGTTCCCGATTCTCGGTGCCTATTACCTGACACGCGGCGGTGAAAGCGTGGCGGGAAGTGGCGGTAAATAACTCTGTGACTGGAGGAACGCGGCTCTAAATGTGGGAAGGGGCAAGCCCCCTCCCACATTTAGAGCCGGTTTCTTCAGGGAAATAACATTAGTTTGAGGAGAGCTGAACCATGCAAACCAAACTGCTGATCAACGGCCACCTGGTCGAAGGCGAAGGCCCGGCCCAAGCGATTTTCAACCCGGCGTTGGGCCGGGTGCTGGTGGAAATCAACGAAGCCAGCGAAGCCCAGGTCGACGCGGCCGTGCGTGCTGCCGACGCGGCTTTTGAAAGCTGGTCGCAAACCGCGCCGAAGGACCGCTCCCTGCTGCTGCTGAAACTGGCCGACGCAATCGAAGCCCACGGCGAAGAGCTGGCCAAGCTGGAGTCGGACAACTGCGGCAAGCCCTACAGCGCGGCGCTGAACGACGAGATCCCGGCGATTGCCGATGTATTCCGCTTCTTCGCCGGCGCCAGCCGTTGCATGAGCGGTTCGGCCGGCGGCGAATACCTGCCGGGCCACACGTCGATGATCCGCCGCGACCCGGTGGGCGTGATCGCCTCTATCGCACCGTGGAACTACCCGCTGATGATGGTCGCCTGGAAAATCGCCCCAGCCCTCGCCGCCGGTAATACCGTGGTGCTCAAGCCGTCGGAGCAAACCCCGCTGACCGCGTTGCGCATGGTTGAACTGGCATCGGAGATTTTCCCGGCCGGTGTACTCAATCTGGTGTTCGGTCGTGGGCCAACCGTAGGCAGCCCGCTGGTGAACCACCCGAAGGTGCGCATGGTGTCGCTGACCGGCTCCATTGCCACCGGCGCGAATATCATTTCCAGCACGGCCGACAGCGTGAAGCGCATGCACATGGAGCTGGGCGGCAAGGCGCCGGTGATCATCTTCAACGACGCGGACATCGAGGCCGCCGTGGAAGGTATCCGCACGTTCGGCTTCTATAACGCTGGCCAGGACTGCACGGCCGCGTGCCGCATTTACGCCCAGGCAGATATCTACGACGCATTTGTCGAGAAGCTCGGTGCGGCCGTCGCCACTATCAAATATGGCTTGCAGGATGACCCGGCCACCGAACTGGGCCCGTTGATCACCGCACAGCATCGCGACCGTGTCGCCGGGTTTGTCGAGCGTGCCGTGGCGCAGCCGCATATCCGCCTGGTGACGGGTGGCAAGGCGGTGGAAGGCAACGGGTTCTTCTTTGAACCGACGGTACTGGCCGATGCGCAACAGGACGATGAAATCGTGCGCCGCGAGGTGTTCGGACCGGTGGTGTCGGTGACCAGGTTCACCGACGAAGCGCAGGTATTGGGCTGGGCCAATGATTCGGACTACGGCTTGGCGTCCTCCGTATGGACCGCCGATGTAGGCCGCGCCCATCGTTTGGCTGCGCGCTTGCAGTATGGCTGCACGTGGGTGAATACCCACTTCATGCTGGTCAGCGAAATGCCCCATGGCGGTCAGAAACTGTCGGGTTACGGCAAGGACATGTCCATGTACGGGCTGGAGGACTACACCACGGTTCGCCACGTGATGTTCAAGCACTGATCGAGCGCCTCCCGGCACCTGCCTTGGGTGCCGGTCCTACAACAATAAAATCTCAGGTTGCCCCCCATGGACATCACCCGCCGCGACTTCCTCAACGGCGTCGCCATTACTGTTGCCGCAGGCATGACCCCGCTGCAACTGCTCCAGGCTGCACCCGATGGCCGCTACTACCCCCCTGCCCTCACCGGCCTGCGCGGCAGCCATGTCGGCTCGTTCGAAGTGGCGCACCAGATGGGCTGGGAAAAGAAGGTGTTCGACACCGAAAAACTGCCGATCACCGAGGATTACGACCTGGTGGTGGTCGGCGGAGGCTTGAGTGGTTTGTCGGCGGCGTGGTTCTACCGGGAGAAGCACCCGAAGGCGAAGATCCTGATCCTGGAAAACCACGACGACTTCGGCGGCCACGCCAAGCGCAATGAATTCCAGGCCGGTGGCCGCATGATCATCGGTTACGGCGGCAGCGAGGCGTTGCAATCGCCGAACCATTTGTACAGCAAGGAAGTGAACGGGCTGCTGAAGAAGCTCGGCGTCACTATCAAGCGCTTCGAAACCGCCTTCGACCGCCAGTTCTACCCCAACCTGGGGCTGTCGCGCGGGGTGTTTTTCGACAAGGAAAACTTCGGCGAAGACAAACTGGTGACCGGTGACCCGACGCCCATGGTGGCTGATGACATTGCGCCAGACCAACTGCATGCGCGGTCCATCCACGAGTTCATCAATGACTTTCCTCTGCCGGCAGCAGACCGCCAGGCGTTGATCGACCTGCACACGGCGCCCAAGGATTACCTGCCGGGTAAAACAGCCGAAGAAAAGGCCGACTACCTGGCCGCCACCAGCTACCGCAATTTCCTGCTCAAGGACGTAGGGTTATCGGAAGGCGCGGTGAAGTACTTCCAGAGCCGAACCAATGACTTCATGGCACTGAGCATTGATGCCGTGGCAGCGGCCGATGCCTATAGCGTGGGTTTCCCAGGCTTTGCGGGGATGAACCTGGCGCCAATCAGCGAAGAAGCCGCAGCGGAAATGGAAGAGCCCTACATCTACCACTTCCCGGATGGCAATGCCTCGGTGGCGCGGTTGCTGGTGCGCAGCCTGATACCCGGCGTGGCGCCGGGGCACACCATGGACGATATCGTGCTGGCCACCTTTGATTACGCCAGGCTCGACCAGCCCAAGGCGGCGGTACGGCTGCGCTTGAACAGCACGGCCGTCAGCGTGCGCAACGTCGACGGTGGCGTGCATATCGGCTACAGCCGCGGCGGCCAGCTCGCCCAGGTGCGCGGCAAGCGCTGCATCCTGGCATGCTACAACATGATGATTCCGTACCTACTCAAAGACCTGCCGGCGCCTCAGGCCCGTGCGCTCAGCCAGAACGTGAAATATCCGCTGGTGTACACCAAGGTAGTGATCCGCAATTGGCAGTCGTTCCAGCAACTGGGGGTGCATGAGATCTACGCGGCGACCCAACCGTA
Source organism: Pseudomonas sp. SR18 (assembly GCF_023701505.1). NCBI lineage: Bacteria > Pseudomonadati > Pseudomonadota > Gammaproteobacteria > Pseudomonadales > Pseudomonadaceae > Pseudomonas > Pseudomonas sp. SR18. The sequence continues at coordinate 19,367 of NZ_JAMQAU010000009.1, forward strand.
CAGCCGCATCAAACTGGACTACCCGGTGAGCATGGGCGGCTACGATCATCCACGCGACCCGACGCAGCCGATTGGGCTGCACCTGGTCTACGTGCCTACCAGCCCCGACAGCGGCATGAACGCCCGCGACCAAGCCCGCGCCGGACGGGGCAAGCTGTATGGGCAGACGTTCGAGCAGTTGGAGGCGCAATTGCGTGACCAGTTGCAACGCATGCTCGGGCCGGGTGGGTTCAAGCATGAGACGGATATTCTGGCGATCACGGTCAACCGTTGGTCACATGGTTATGCGAGCTTCTCCAACAGCTTGTTTGATGACGCCAATGAGAACGAAGCGTTGATGAATTTGGCGCGCAAGCCTGTAGGACATGTGAGCATCGCCAATTCGGATGCGGCGTGGAGCGCGTATGCCCATGCGGCGATCGATGAGGCTTACCGGGCAGTCGGTGAAGTCGTCTGAAAGACGCTCTGACACGCACTGCAATAGTCAATGTAGGAGGGGGCATGCCCTCCCACATTAGGCGCGGAAATGTCTTGTCGCACTTGCAATGCCATCAACCCGCCATCAATCAATTTTCCTACGTCATCGAACCGCTTAAGCTATCCGGCGTCTGTTTAATGTCCGTTGCGTTTGGCCGAAGGCATGTCCGAACCGTAATTTCTGATCCGCTACGTGCCAGGAACGGCGCGGGATTTGCTCACGACAGGTTGTCTCTATGCACCGCAGGAATTTGCTCAAAGCGTCCATGGCCATTGCGGCTTACACCGGTTTGTCGGCCAGCGGCCTGCTGGCCGCGCAGGCCTGGGCCGGGAACCGTGCCGCCGACGGCAAGGCCGTGGCGTTCGACTTCGACGCACTCAAGGCCCAGGCCAAGCAACTCGCCGGGACCGCTTATAAAGACACCAAACAGGTGCTGCCGCCGACCCTGGCGACCATGACCCCGCAGAATTTCAACGCCATCGGCTACGACGGCAAGCATTCGCTGTGGAAAGAGTTGAACGGCCAGTTGGACGTGCAGTTTTTCCACGTCGGCATGGGTTTCAAGACGCCGGTGCGCATGCACAGCGTTGATCCGAAAACCCGTGAAGCCCGCGAGGTGCACTTTCGCCCCTCGCTGTTCAACTATGAAAAAACCACCGTCGACACCAAACAGCTGACCGGCGACTTGGGCTTCTCCGGTTTCAAACTGTTCAAGGCCCCGGAACTGGATCGCCATGACGTGCTGTCGTTTCTCGGTGCCAGCTACTTCCGCGCCGTGGATTCCACCGGCCAATACGGCCTGTCTGCCCGTGGCCTGGCCATCGACACCTACGCGAAAAAACGCGAGGAATTCCCCGACTTCACGCAGTTCTGGTTCGAAACCCCGGACAAGGACGCTACGCGTTTTGTGGTCTACGCCCTGCTCGACTCGCCAAGTGCCACCGGCGCCTATCGCTTCGATATCGACTGCCAGGCCAACCAGGTGGTGATGGCGATCGACGCGCACATCAATGCGCGCACCGCCATTGAGCAACTGGGCATTGCACCGATGACCAGCATGTTCAGCTGCGGCACCCACGAACGCCGGATGTGCGACACCATCCACCCGCAAATCCACGACTCGGACCGCCTGGCGATGTGGCGCGGCAACGGCGAGTGGATCTGCCGCCCGCTGAACAACCCGGCCAAGCTGCAATTCAACGCATTCGCCGACAAAGACCCGAAAGGCTTTGGGCTGGTGCAGACCGACCATGAGTTCGCCAGCTATCAGGACACCGTGGACTGGTACAGCAAGCGCCCAAGCCTGTGGGTCGAGCCGACCACCGCCTGGGGCGAAGGCTCCATCGACCTGTTGGAGATCCCCACCACCGGCGAGACCCTGGATAACATCGTGGCCTTCTGGACCCCGAAAAAGCCCGTGGCTGCGGGTGAGTCGCTCAACTATGGCTACAAGCTGTACTGGAGCGCCTTGCCACCGGTGAGCACGCCGTTGGCCCAGGTCGACGCGACCCGTTCCGGCATGGGCGGCTTTACCGAAGGTTGGGCACCGGGCGAGCATTACCCGGACGTATGGGCGCGGCGTTTTGCCGTGGACTTCAAGGGCGGGGGCCTTGACCGTTTACCGCCCGGCACCGGGATCGAGCCCGTGGTGACGTGTTCCCATGGTGAGGTCAAGGACTTCAGCGTGCTGGTGCTCGACAACATCAAGGGCTACCGCATCCTGTTCGACTGGTACCCGACCAGCGACAGCGTGGAGCCGGTGGAACTGCGACTGTTTATCCGCACCCAGGACCGCACGTTGAGTGAAACCTGGCTGTATCAGTACTTCCCGCCGGCACCGGACCAGCGCAAGTACACCTGATATCCAATGTGGGAGGGGCCTGTTCCCTCCCACGCGGTTTACTCGTGGGCTCTAAAACCGCGACACGCTCTTCATCGCTCCAATGAGATAACGCATCGCCACCTGATCGCTTTCGTTCAGGGCGCGATACTGCGCGAGCAACTCGACCTCATCACGACTTAAACGACGGCCACGCATGGACACCCTGCGGGTCAAAAAAGACGCCACCCAACCTGCTACGCTATCGGACTTGGCCATGGACTGCTTCTCCTGATATCAATCAAATACTCCGGTGCCCACCAACCGAATCCCGTGAGGCGCAACGCCTGCGTGGACAAACAGACTGACTCCCTGGGCCAGAAATCGGTCATATCCTAAGCGTAGAAACAATCTCGTTACGTGTGGGATTTTTTTAGAGTATTCACTTAAAAATTACTTCGGTAACAAATACCTACACCCTGATCCCACAGCGACGGACAAAAAAAACCCACCGGCTCAGGGTGGGTTCAGATGGCGCCTGTGGCGGATCAATCCCTCAAGTCAGACTCATGAATCGGCTGGTCCCGATGGGTCGCCCGTTGGTACTGCGCTGGCCAGATTGCCTTGCGCCCGCCCAAGTCATCGTCGGCATGCAATGGCCAGTACGGATCGCGCAGCAGTTCACGGGCCAGGAAGATGATATCGGCCTGACACGTGCGCAGGATGTGCTCGGCCTGGGCCGGCTCGGTGATCATGCCAACGGTGCCGGTGGCGATGCCCGACTCCTTGCGCACACGTTCGGCAAAGCGCGTCTGGTAGCCCGGCCCGGTGGGGATCTCGGCATTGGCGGCGGTGCCGCCGGAGGAAACGTCGATCAGGTCCACGCCCAGGCCTTTGAGGCGAAGCGCCAGCTCGACGGTTTCATCGGGGTTCCAGCCGTCCTCCACCCAGTCGGTGGCCGACACCCGCACGAACAGCGGCAATTCCTGGGGCCAGACCTCGCGCACCGCCTGGGTCACTTGAAGCACCAGGCGGATACGGTTTTCAAAGGAGCCGCCGTATTGGTCCTGCCGTTGATTGCTGATGGGCGACAGGAACTGGTGCAACAGATAACCGTGGGCCGCGTGGATTTCCACCACCTCGAAACCGGCGGTGAGCGCACGCTTGGCGGCAGCGACGAAGTCGGCGATCACGTGCTGGATCTGCTCTTCGTCCAGTTGCCGGGGTTGAGTGTGTTGAGGGTCAAAGGCAATCGGCGATGGGCCTACCGGCACCCAACCACCGTCCTCGGGTTTGACGCTGCCGTGCTTGCCGATCCATGGCCGATGGGTGCTGGCCTTGCGCCCGGCGTGGGCCAACTGGATGCCGGCCACCGCGCCCTGGGCGGCAATAAAGCGGGTGATGCGCTGCAGCGGTTCAATCTGTTGGTCGTTCCACAGGCCCAGGTCCTGGGCCGTGATGCGCCCATCGGCCGTCACGGCAGTGGCTTCGGTGAAAATCAGCCCCGCGCCACCGACGGCACGGCTGCCGAGGTGGACCAGGTGCCAGTCATTGGCCAGGCCATCATCACTGGAGTATTGGCACATCGGCGAGACGGCAATGCGGTTCAGGAGGGTCAATTGGCGCAGGGTATAGGGTTCGAGCAGCTGACTCATGGCGCACCTCTTCTGGGTTCTATGGGCACTGTTCAACAGTGCTTAGAGCCTAGTCGACAACGATGGATTGCACAGGGTTCAGAAGCAAAGCGGGAGCCGATGGCCGGCTCCCGTGCAGCAGATACTTACATTTCGACCTGGGTGCCCAGCTCGATCACCCGGTTTACCGGGAGTTTGAAGAAGCGCAGGTTACCGTTGGCATTCTTCAACATGAACGCAAACAAGCCTTCGCGCCAGCGCGCCATGCCTTCGATCTTCGAGGCGATCACCGTCTCACGGCTGAGGAAATAGGTAGTGCGCATCGGACTGAAATCCAGATCATCCAAGTGGCACAACTTCAGCGCTTCGGGCACATCCGGCTCGTCGGTGAAACCGAAGTGCAGGATCACACGGAAGAACCCTTCCCCGTAGGAATCCACCTCGAAACGCCGTGAAGCCGGGACGCGCGGGATGTCTTCGTACACCACCGTCAGCAGCACCACTTGCTCGTGCAACACCTGGTTATGCAGCAGGTTGTGCAACAGCGCGTGGGGCACGGCGTCGGGCCGCGCAGTCAGGAACACCGCCGTGCCCTGCACGCGATGGGGTGGCTGTACGCGGATGCTGCTGATAAAGATCGGCAGCGGCAGCCCGCCTTCATCGAGGCGTTCCACCAGCAATTGCTTGCCGCGCTTCCAAGTGGTCATCAACACGAACAGCACGATGCCCGCGATCACAGGGAAGGCGCCACCCTGGATGATTTTCGGCACGTTGGCGGCGAAGTACAGGCCGTCCACCAACAGGCAGCAGAGCAGCACCGGCACGGCCAGCACGGGAGGCCATTTCCACAGCAGCAACATCACCGCCGAGACCAGGATGGTGGTCATCAGCATGGTGCCGGTCACCGCCACGCCGTAGGCCGAAGCCAGTGCGTTGGAAGACTCAAAGCCCACCACCAGCAGGATCACGCCTACCATCAGCGACCAGTTCACCGCGCCGATGTAGATCTGGCCCTGTTCGGCGCTGGAGGTATGCTGAATGTGCATGCGCGGGATGTAACCCAGCTGGATCGCCTGGCGGGTCAAGGAGAACGCACCGGAAATCACCGCCTGGGAGGCAATCACCGTGGCCAGGGTCGACAGCACCACCAGGGGGATCAGCGCCCAGCTCGGCGCCAGCAGGTAGAACGGGTTGCGCGCGGCTTCAGGATCGCCGAGCAGCATGGCGCCCTGGCCGAAATAGTTGAGCACCAGCGCCGGCAACACCAGGATAAACCAGGCGCGGGCGATGGGTTTGCGGCCGAAATGGCCCATGTCGGCGTAGAGCGCTTCGGCGCCGGTCAGGGCCAGCACCACGGCGCCCAGGATGGCCACGCCAATGCCTGGGTGAGCCTCGAAGAAACGCACGGCCCACATCGGGTTCAGTGCCTTGAGCACTTCGGGGTGCTGGCTGATGCCATAGATGCCCAGCCCGCCCAGCACCAGAAACCAGGTCACCATTACCGGCCCGAACAACTTGCCGATGCGGTCGGTGCCGTGTTTCTGGATCAGAAACAACGCCACCAGCACGACCAGTGCAATCGGCACGACCCATTTCTCCAGGCCGTCGAACGCCAGCTCCAGGCCTTCAACCGCCGACAACACGGAAATCGCCGGGGTGATCATGCTGTCACCATAGAACAGCGCCGCGCCGCACAGGCCGCAGACCACCAGGAAACTGCGCAATTTCTTGCGCTCTCCCGCTGCCCGGCGTGCCAATGCGGTCAAAGCCATGATGCCGCCTTCGCCCTGGTTGTCGGCGCGCAACACAAACAGCATGTATTTGATCGATACGACCCAGATCAGCGACCAGAAGATCAGCGCCAGGATCCCCAATACACCGTCATGGTTGACCTGCACCCCATAACCACCGTTGAACACCTCTTTGAGGGTGTAGAGCGGGCTGGTGCCGATATCGCCGTAAACCACCCCGACCGCTGCCACCAGCATGCCGATCGGCTTGGTGTTTGAATGCTCGGCACCTGCCGCCTGACTACTCGCCTGACCCATCAACCACTCCTGCCCTTTGACCTGAGGTCTCTTATAAACAACGCGCCTAAGCTGACCCTAGCATGCGCTGTTTTACTTCTCGTAACAGACGTTTTATTGACCCAGGGGTTTTACCCGTGTTCAACGGCGCGAAGCATAGCGCAGCGCTCGTCGCATTTCCCTGCATAAAGCTGGTCAAGTGGATTGCCCGCCGCTAGAATTGCGCACTTTTTGATCAGAGGCGCACCAAGCGCCCATCCGTTGTCTTGTCGTGCACGACCGGCAGCGTCATTCAATACCGAGGTTAGACATGTCCACCACCATCGCAAAAGCCAACCCCAAGGTTGGCTTTGTTTCCCTGGGTTGCCCAAAGGCTCTGGTCGACTCCGAGCGCATCCTCACGCAACTGCGTATGGAAGGCTATGACGTTGTGTCCACGTACCAGGACGCCGACGTGGTGGTGGTCAACACCTGTGGCTTTATCGACTCGGCCAAGGCGGAGTCCCTGGAAGTGATCGGCGAAGCCATCAAGGAAAACGGCAAGGTCATCGTGACCGGTTGCATGGGCGTGGAAGAAGGCAATATCCGCAACGTGCACCCAAGCGTGCTGGCCGTGACAGGTCCGCAGCAGTACGAGCAGGTGGTCAATGCCGTGCACCAAGTGGTGCCGCCGCGTCAGGACCACAACCCGCTGATCGACCTGGTGCCGCCGCAAGGCATCAAGCTGACCCCGCGCCACTATGCGTACCTGAAGATTTCCGAAGGCTGCAACCACAGCTGCAGCTTCTGCATCATCCCGTCGATGCGCGGCAAGTTGGTCAGCCGCCCGGTCGGTGACGTGCTCGACGAAGCCCAGCGCCTGGTCAAATCCGGCGTGAAAGAGCTGTTGGTGATCTCCCAGGACACCAGCGCCTATGGCGTCGACGTGAAATACCGCACCGGTTTCTGGAACGGCGCGCCGGTGAAAACCCGCATGACCGAACTCTGCGAAGCCTTGAGCAGCCTCGGCGTGTGGGTGCGCCTTCACTACGTTTATCCGTACCCGCACGTGGACGAGCTGATCCCGCTGATGGCCGCCGGCAAGATCCTGCCGTACCTGGACATCCCGTTCCAGCACGCCAGCCCGAAAGTGCTCAAGGCGATGAAACGCCCGGCTTTCGAAGACAAGACCCTGGCGCGCATCAAGAACTGGCGCGAGATCTGCCCGGAGCTGATCATCCGTTCGACCTTCATCGTCGGCTTCCCTGGCGAAACCGAAGAAGACTTCCAGTACCTGCTGGACTGGCTGACCGAAGCCCAGCTGGACCGTGTCGGCTGCTTCCAGTACTCGCCGGTGGAAGGTGCTCCGGCCAACCTGCTGGACCTGGCCGTGGTGCCGGACGACGTCAAGCAAGACCGCTGGGAGCGTTTCATGGCGCACCAGCAGGCGATCAGCTCGGCGCGCCTGCAACTGCGCATCGGCAAGGAAATCGAAGTGCTGATCGACGAAGTCGACGAGCAAGGCGCGGTAGGCCGCTGCTTCTTCGACGCGCCGGAAATCGACGGTAACGTTTTTATCGACGATGCCAGCGGTTTGAAGCCGGGCGACAAGGTCTGGTGCACCGTGACCGACGCCGACGAGTACGACCTGTGGGCCGAAAAGCGCGACTGATGGCGTAAAAACATGAAAAAGCCCAGCCTCTGGACAAGATGCGGGGCTTTTTTACGTCTATCGTTTTGCCCATTGGCACGGATCTCAGCAAGGGGCAGCGGGCATGCGTCAGCATTCGGTTATCCATACACCCAACACCAGCGACTACGCGCAGTTGACGCAGATCTGGGAAGCCTCTGTGCGGGCCACCCATGACTTTTTACCCGACAGTTACATCGTGCTGCTCAAAAACCTGGTGCTGACCCGCTACCTGGACGCAGTGATGCTGATCTGCACCAAGGACTCGCGCCAGCGCATCACCGGGTTTGCCGGGGTCGCGGCGGGCAAGGTGGAGATGCTGTTTATCGACCCGCACCACCGGGGCCAGGGCCTTGGCCGACAACTGCTGTGGTACGCGATCGAGCACCTGAATGCCGAAGCGCTGGATGTCAACGAACAGAATCCCCAGGCGTTGGGGTTTTATTTGAAGCTCGGGTTCGAGGTGATCGGACGCACGGAGCATGATGGCCTGGGCCAGCCTTATCCGTTGCTGCATATGCGTCTGCGCCAGGCGCATCAACAGGAGCGCCAAGGCTAAATGAAATGGGTCCGGGATTAACCGCGCCCGCACAGGTACAATACCCGCCCCCTTTTGTTACGGCCCTTGTCATGACTGACCCCATACGCCTCTCCAAACGCCTTATCGAACTGGTCGGTTGCTCCCGTCGGGAGGCTGAGCTGTTTATCGAAGGCGGCTGGGTCTCGGTGGACGGTGAAGTGATCGACGAGCCGCAGTTCAAGGTCACGACGCAGAAAGTCGAACTCGACCCCGACGCCAAGGCGACGGTGCCGGAACCGGTGACCATCCTGCTGCACGCCCCTGCCGGCGTGGATGCCGAGACCGCCATGGCCTCGATCAGCGCCGAAACCCTGTCCGAAGAACACCGCTTCAGCAAGCGCCCGCTCAAAGGTCACTTCCTGCGCCTGACCGCCAGCGCCGACCTGCAAGCCAAGGCCAGCGGCCTGTTGGTGTTTACCCAGGATTGGAAGATTCTGCGCAAGTTGACCGCCGATGCCGCCAAGATCGAGCAGGAGTACGTGGTGGAAGTCGAGGGCGACATGGTTGCCCACGGCCTCAACCGCCTGAACCACGGCCTGACCTACAAGGGCAAGGAACTGCCGGCGGTCAAAGCCAGCTGGCAGAACGAAAACCGCCTGCGTTTCGCGATGAAAAACCCGCAGCCAGGCGTGATCGCGCTGTTCTGCGAAGCCGTTGGCCTGAAAGTCGTGGCGATCCGTCGCATCCGTATCGGCGGTGTATCGATCGGCAAGGTGCCGGTCGGTCAATGGCGTTACCTGTCCGGCAAAGAGAAGTTCTAAGCCGCTCCCCTTTTCTCGACACCGCCTGATGGGCGGTGTCCTCAGTTGAATACCAGGATTGCCCACCATGATTCACAACGACGTACTGCGCAGCGTGCGCTACATGCTCGACATCAGCGACAACAAGATGGTCGAGATCATCAAGCTCGGCGGCATGGACGTCGCCAAGGACGACCTGCTGACCTACCTCAAGAAAGATGAGGAAGAAGGCTTCGTCTTCTGCCCGGACGAGGTCATGGCCTACTTCCTCGACGGCCTGGTGATCTTCAAGCGCGGCAAGGACGAAAGCCGTCCGCCGCAGCCTATAGAAACCCCGGTGACCAACAACATCATCCTCAAAAAGCTGCGCGTGGCCTTCGAGCTGAAAGAAGACGACATGCATGCCATCCTCAAGGCTGCCGAGTTCCCGGTCTCCAAGCCGGAGCTGAGCGCGCTGTTCCGCAAGTTCGGCCACACCAACTACCGCACCTGTGGCGACCAGTTGCTGCGCAACTTCCTCAAGGGTCTGACCCTGCGGGTTCGTGCATAAGCCATGAGTTACCAGGTCTCGCCCGTCGGCTTCGTCCGCTCCTGCTTCAAGGAGAAGTTCGCCATCCCTCGCCAACCGCAACTGGCGCCCGCCGCCCGGGGCGTGTTGGAGTTGGTGGCGCCGTTCGACCAGGGTGAGGCGGTGCAGGGTTTGGAGCAGGTCAGCCATGTGTGGCTGTTATTCCTGTTCCACCAGGCCCTGGAAGACAAGCCGCGCCTGAAAGTGCGGCCGCCGCGTCTGGGGGGCAATACGTCCATGGGCGTATTTGCGACCCGCGCGACTCATCGACCTAATGGCATCGGCCAGTCGGTAGTGAAGCTGGACAAGGTGGAGCCGGGGCGGCTGTGGATTTCCGGGATCGATTTGCTCGATGGCACGCCGGTGTTGGATATCAAGCCGTATGTGCCGTATGCCGATAGCGTTGGTGCGGCCACCAACCACATCGCCAGCGATGCGCCCGAACTGATCGGCGTGCAATGGCTCAAGGCTGCACTGCAACAGGCGCAAGGCCATGCCCAGCGCCTTGGTGAACCGTTGGTAGAGTTGATTGATCAGTGCCTGGCGCAAGATCCGCGACCGGCCTACCAAACGCCCGGCCCTGAGCGTGAATACGGTGTGCGGTTCTGGGATGTAGATGTGCGCTGGCACTACCCGGAGCCGGGGATGATCTGTGTGCTGGAAGTGGTTCCGGCTAAATAGGACGAAAACCAAATGTGGGAGCTGGCTTGCCTGCGATAGCATCACCTCGGTTCAACTGAACCACTGAGGTGTCTGCATCGCGGGCAAGCCAGCTCCCACATTTTTTGGATCGCTGGTGTTACTGACTCTGTATTACTTCTCGACGAACGCACGCTCGATCAGGTAGTCACCCGGCTCACGCATGCGCGGCGAAACCTTCAGGCCGAAGCTGTTCAACACTTCGCTGGTTTCATCCAACATGCTTGGGCTGCCACACAGCATGGCGCGGTCGTCCTCGGGGTTGATCGGTGGCAGGCCGATGTCCGTGAACAGCTTGCCGCTGCGCATCAGATCGGTCAGGCGACCTTCGTTTTCGAACGGCTCGCGGGTCACGGTCGGGTAGTAGATCAACTTGTCACGCAGGGCCTCGCCGAAGAATTCGTTCTGCGGCAGGTGCTCGGTGATGAACTCGCGGTAGGCGACTTCGTTGACGTAACGCACGCCGTGGCACAGGATCACTTTTTCGAAACGCTCGTAGGTTTCCGGGTCCTGGATCACGCTCATGAACGGAGCAAGGCCAGTACCGGTGCTGAGCAGGTACAGGTGTTTGCCCGGTTTCAAATCGTCAAGCACCAGGGTGCCTGTCGGTTTTTTGCTGATGATGATCTCGTCGCCTTCCTTCAAGTGCTGCAATTGGGAAGTCAGCGGACCATCCGGCACCTTGATGCTGAAGAACTCCAGATGCTCTTCCCAGTTTGGGCTGGCGATGGAGTAAGCGCGCATGAGCGGGCGGCCGTTGGGCTGTTGCAGGCCGATCATCACGAACTGACCGTTCTCGAAGCGCAGGCCCGGGTCGCGGGTGCACTTGAAGCTGAACAGAGTGTCGTTCCAGTGATGAACACTGAGGACACGCTCGTGGTTCATGTTGCTCATGTACGGGGGACTCCTGGAAATGGGTCTGCGCCAAAGATGAAGTGCGCAATTGCACAGCATTCTAATGGCGGCGACAATATCTGTTAACTGGATTATTAAGATAAGGGTTATCGGTTATATCGATATGCGATTTACTCTCCGTCAACTGCAAGTCTTCGTCGCCGTCGCCCAGCAGGAAAGCGTCTCACGCGCTGCTGGCCTTCTGGCCTTATCTCAATCCGCCGCCAGCACTTCGATCACCGAGCTGGAGCGTCAATCCAGCTGCCAATTATTCGACCGCGCCGGTAAACGCCTGAGCCTGAACGCCCTCGGCCATCAGCTGCTGCCTCAGGCCGTAGCGTTGCTGGACCAGGCCAAGGAGATCGAGGACCTGCTCAACGGCAAGTCGGGCTTCGGCTCCCTGGCCGTCGGCGCTACCCTGACCATCGGCAATTACCTGGCCACCCTGCTGATCGGCAGCTTCATGCAGCAGCATCCCGAGAGCCAGGTAAAACTGCATGTGCAGAATACTGCCAATATCGTGCACCAGGTTGCGCACTACGAAATTGACCTGGGTCTAATCGAAGGCGACTGCAGCCACCCCGATATCGAGGTGCAAACCTGGGTCGAGGATGAGCTGGTGGTGTTCTGCGCGCCTCAGCATCACCTGGCCAAGCGCGGCGTGGCCACCATGGAAGAGCTGACCCATGAGGCGTGGATCCTGCGCGAGCAAGGCTCAGGCACGCGCCTGACCTTCGACCAGGCCATGCGTCACCACCGCAGCACGCTGAATATCCGCCTGGAGCTTGAGCATACCGAGGCAATCAAGCGCGCCGTGGAATCGGGATTGGGGATTGGCTGCATCTCGCGCCTGGCGCTGCGCGACGCGTTCCGCCGAGGCAGCCTGGTGCCGGTGGAAACCCCGGACCTGGACCTGGCGCGTCAGTTTTACTTCATCTGGCATAAACAGAAGTACCAGACCTCGGCGATGCGCGAGTTTCTGGAGCTGTGCCGCGCCTTCACCGCAGGGGTTCAGCGCAGCGACGAGATCGTGCTGCCGAACATCGCCTGATCGTCAGATCAGGATCACGGCCCACACCAGGGTAATCATGGTCAGTGCCACGAATTGCGCGGCGCTGCCCATGTCCTTGGCATTTTTCGACAAGGGGTGACGGTCCAGGGAAATGCGGTCAATGGCCGCTTCCACGGCCGAATTGAGCAATTCGACGATCAAGGCCAGCAGGCACACTGCAATCAGTAACGCCCGTTCGACCCGGCTGACGTTCAGGAAAAAGCTCAGCGGGACCAGGATGACGTTGAGCAACACCAACTGACGGAAAGCAGCCTCGCCGGTGAACGCCGCACGCAGGCCATCCAGGGAATAACCCCCAGCATTGAAGATACGTTTGATACCGGTTTGACCCTTGAAAGGCGACATAGACGTAGGCAACTGAACCAAAGAAGTGGGAAAACTAGATCACGCAAAGTCAAAAAAGCGTGAATCGGCAACAGCTTAATGCTGCGAAATTGACTCAAGTTGTTGCAAGAGCAGCGCCGCCTGGGTGCGCGTACGCACGCCCAGCTTACGGAAAATCGCCGTAACGTGGGCCTTGATGGTCGCTTCAGACACGTTCAGCTCATAGGCGATCTGCTTGTTCAGCAGGCCTTCACAGACCATGGTCAACACCCGGAACTGCTGCGGCGTCAGACTGGCCAAGCCATCGCGGGCGGCCTTGGCTTCGTCGGAGACGTTGATTTCTTCAAACGCTTGCGGCGGCCATGAGACATCACCGTCCAGCACCTTGCGTACGGCGTTCTGGATGTCTTCCATGGCGCTGGACTTGGGGATGAAACCGCTGGCACCAAACTCCTTCGAGCGCACCACCACATCGGCTTCTTCCTGCGCCGACACCATCACCACCGGTATTTGCGGGTATTGCCCACGCAGCAGCACCAACCCCGAGAAACCGTAAGCGCCAGGCATGTTCAGGTCGAGCAGCACCAGGTCCCAATCGGATTTTTCGGTGAGGCGGGTTTCCAGCTCGGCAATGCTGGCCACTTCAACCAGACGCACATCCGGGCCGAGGCCCAGCGTTACAGCCTGGTGCAGCGCACTGCGGAACAACGGGTGGTCATCGGCTATCAGGATTTCGTATGTGGCCATTGATTAAATGATCCTGTTTTTTATGGCAGCCTTGATGGGTTCAAGGTTCGCCAGTACACACGGCAATGGCCAGGCAGCCATCGCCATAGGGCACATTCAACGTCAAATGCACGTGAAACGACGTCGAAAATTCACGGTTGCGCCCCAATCGGCGCCCAGCATGCCCAGCGTAGCCTGGGGGGTCAAGCACTACGCCCGTGGGCATTTTAGCGGGTTGCGGGTTTACAGTGCCATCATGCAAACGTCGTCTGGCTATACCGCCGGTATATAGGGCGCAAGTCGCGTATGGACGACATCGCAGGCGTCCAAAGGCATCTGGAACTTGGCGGCCAGATAATGGGTGCTGAACACATCGAGGTAGGCGTCCAGCACTTCGCTGGCAACTTCATCCCCGGCCAACTCCAGGCACAGCGCCGCGACTTCGGCGGTACAGAAATGATCATCACGCTTGGAGCGGCGCAGTTTGTAGCGCGAGAGTTGCTCAGGCGCCAGGCTCAGGACTGGCAAGTGCTCCAGATACGGGCTTTTGCGGAACATCTTGCGCGCTTCACTCCAGGTGCCGTCGAGCAGGATGAATAACGGGCGCTTGCCCTCCGTCACGATGACTTCGCTGACCACCCGTTCAGGCGCCACGAATTCGCCAGGGAATACGATATAAGGCTGCCATTGCGGGTCTGCGAGCAAGGTGAGCAAATCCGGCTCGACTTCGGTGCGCGCCCAGGGGAACGCGGTGGTGTCGGCGATGACGTCGGCGATCAGCCAGCCGGTGTTGCTGGGTTTCATCGGTTCAACATCATGCATCAGCAAACACATCGCAGACCGGGCCTCGACCTTGGGTCGCCAGGCGCACAGGCAGTACTCTGGAATCACCCGGCAGCCGGGGCAGCGTTCGGCGCGGGAGCCACGGTTGACGAAGGGCTTGATGGCACGCGCCAGGCGCTGGGTGCGCAGACGTGAAACGGCGTGACTCATCGGATGCACCGCTGTAACGGGTAAATCGACACGGATAGAACTCGTGAAAGGCTGAAGTGGGCGCAGTTTACCAGCGATACGCCTGGCTGTAGTGGCAAGGGCTCACCTATAATCGCGCGCCACTGAACGCACAGCGCAGTGGCTGGTCTATGCACCAGTAACCGAATCAGGAGAGTTTCATGCTGCGTTCCATGCTGCGCTTTGTCGCCCCATCCATCGCCCTTGCGCTGGTGTTGCCTGTGGGCGCACATGCGGCCTCGCTGCTGGAGGCCCAGATGAACAGGAAACTGCAAAGCGTCGCGGCTGAGAGCAACAAAGACCTGCCCCGGGAAATCGACGAAAAAACCCTGGAAGTGGCCTACACCGTTGAAGGCATGCAGTTGATCGATCACTTGAGTGTGATGTCCGACCGCGCCGAGCAAATGCGCGCCAACCCCAAGGCTGTGTATTTCCAACTGGGGCAAAGCGTTTGCCTGAACAAAGGCTACCGCGAGCTGATGGCCAAAGGCGCCGTGATGCGCTACGAAATCACCGAGAACAAGACTAACCGTCCTGTGGCATCGGTGAAGTTCGTGGAAGCGGATTGCCCGGCACCGCCAAAAAAGAAAAAGTAATTCTGTCTGACGTTCGCGCGCTGCTCTCAGTGGCGCGCCCCCCCCCCGCTCCAACGCCCCTCAAACAGCTAGACTCCGTATTGAGCAACCAATAAGCGGTTGCCAGCCAACGGTTTTTCGGCCCATGATCAAGCCATCCCAACCGCTCACTTACAGCACTTTTCATGCTGTTCTGTAACATTTTCAGGGCAAAAGAAGGTTGCCCCCTGCGGCAAGCAGCGACACATGTAGTGTCGTAGCCTCCGGCGAACTTCTCGTCGGCTACCCGGCCCTGCAAGAAGGAGAAGTTGAATGCCTTACGAACCGAATGACAGCCTGCTCCAGCATTTTGAAAAAAACGGGGCCGACCTCACGCAGCAGGTCGAAGCCCAACTCCAACTGATCGCCCCCGACAGCCCGAATATCCCTCTGTACCGCGACATGATCCTCACCGTGCTGCGCATGGCACAGGACGACCGCAACCGCTGGAATGCCAAGATCACCCTGCAAGCCATCCGTGAACTGGACAACGCCTTCCGTGTGCTCGAACAGTTCAAGGACCGGCGCAAAGTCACCGTATTCGGCTCGGCCCGCACGCCGGTGGAAAGCCCGCTGTACGCGCTGGCCCGAGAAGTGGGCGCAGCACTGGCGCGCTCGGACCTGATGGTGATTACCGGTGGTGGTGGCGGCATCATGGCCGCGGCGCACGAAGGCGCAGGCCTGGAGCACAGCCTGGGGTTTAATATCACCCTGCCATTTGAACAGCATGCCAACCCGACGATTGATGGCACCGACAACCTGCTGTCCTTTCACTTCTTCTTTACCCGCAAGCTGTTCTTCGTCAAGGAAGCCGATGGACTGGTGTTATGCCCTGGCGGGTTCGGCACTCTGGATGAAGCGCTGGAAGTGCTGACACTGATCCAGACCGGCAAGAGCCCGCTGGTACCGGTGGTGTTACTGGATGCGCCGGGTGGCGGGTTCTGGCAAGGCGCGCTGGACTTTATCCGCAGCCAGCTGGAAGCCAATCGCTATATCTTGCCAACTGACCTCAAGCTGGTGCGACTGGTGTATAGCGCTGAAGAGGCCGTGGAAGAAATCAATCAGTTTTATGCCAACTTCCACTCCACTCGCTGGTTGAAGCGTGAGTTTGTGGTGCGCATGAATCATCCGCTCAGCGATCGGGCGCTGGCCCATTTGCAGAGTGAGTTCGCCAGCCTGCGGTTGAGCGGTGAGTTTCGGCAACTCGCTTATACCGGTGAGGAGCATGATGAGGCACGGTTCAGCCATCTGACGCGGCTGGTGTTTAACTTTAACGGTCGCGACCAGGGGCGCTTGCGGGAATTGGTGGATTACATCAATTTGCCGGAGAACTGGGTGCAAGCTCAGGGCAAGGCGCAGCAACGGATGACGCCAGAGACAGCGTGACTTTTTACAGCCGAAAAAAAAGGCCCACTATTTTCATAGTGGGCCTTTTGTTTTTTGGCGTTCAGTCGTCCATATCCCGACCACTTAACAAGCGGCTGATCATGTCCATCGAAAACCCGCGATAACTCAAGAAGCGACCTTGCTTCGCACGTTCCCTGGCATCAATCGGAAGGTGGCCCGCAAACTTGCGACGCCAGGTTTCCTCCAACTGCGACTGCCAACTGATACCGCACTCACGTAGCGCGAGGTCAATATCGGCACGTTGCAGTCCACGCTGGCTCAACTCTTCGCGAATCCGCGCAGGGCCATAACCGGAACGTGCGCGGTAGGACACAAAACTTTCAAGGTAACGGGCTTCCGACAACAGCCCTTCTTCCGTCAACCGGTCGAGGGCTGTTTCGATCATCTCAGGCTCTGCACCACGCTGGCGCAACTTACGTGTCAGCTCGACTCGCCCATGCTCGCGGCGAGCGAGCAGGTCCATCGCAGTGCGCCGAACGGCGACGAGTGTATCCAGTACAACAGTCATCTTTTGCTTCAGACGTCAGTATCGGCTTCTTCCACTTCTGCAACCGGCTCGCGGTTGGCAGCAGCTTTCACGTCAGGGGCTGCGGTCAGCAGCTTGTCGCGGATCTGCTTCTCAAGCGTGGCGGCGATATCCGGGTTGTCTGCCAGGAACTTGGCCGAGTTGGCCTTGCCCTGACCGATCTTGCTGCCGTTGTAGGCATACCAGGCACCGGACTTCTCGACGAAACCGTGCAGCACGCCCAGGTCGATCATCTCGCCGTTCAGGTAAATACCTTTACCGTAGAGAATCTGGAACTCAGCCTGACGGAATGGCGGCGCCACTTTGTTCTTCACAACCTTGACGCGGGTTTCGCTACCAACAACCTCGTCACCTTCCTTCACCGCGCCAGTACGGCGGATATCCAGACGGACCGAAGCGTAGAACTTCAGCGCGTTACCACCGGTGGTGGTTTCCGGGCTACCGAACATCACGCCGATCTTCATACGGATCTGGTTGATGAAGATCACCAGGCAGTTGGCGTTCTTGATGTTACCGGTGATTTTACGCAGTGCCTGGGACATCAGACGGGCTTGCAGACCCACGTGCATGTCACCCATTTCGCCTTCGATTTCAGCCTTGGGTACCAGGGCTGCCACGGAGTCGACCACGATCACGTCGATGGCGTTGGAGCGCACCAGCATGTCGGTGATTTCCAGGGCTTGCTCACCGGTGTCCGGCTGGGAAACCAGCAGGTCGTCAACGTTGACGCCCAGCTTGCCGGCGTATTCAGGGTCCAGGGCGTGCTCGGCGTCGACGAACGCACAGGTGGCGCCCATTTTCTGCGCCTGGGCAATCACCGACAGGGTCAGGGTGGTTTTACCGGAAGATTCAGGACCGTAGATTTCAACAATACGGCCTTTTGGCAGGCCGCCAATGCCGAGCGCGATGTCCAGACCCAGAGAGCCAGTGGAAATAGCCGGGATCGCCTGACGGTCGTGATCGCCCATACGCATTACGGCACCCTTGCCGAATTGACGTTCGATCTGACCCAGGGCCGCAGCCAAGGCTTTCTTCTTGTTGTCGTCCATTAAAGTCCTCACGTAATCAATAAGGCCGGGGCGGCCAACACCTGTATAAGTAGACAGTATTGTTCCACAAAGATCGTAGATCGCCTACCCCTGATTTTCTATTTCTGCTGCAGCTCGTCGCAACAAGCCCTCTAGCGCAGCCTTTACCGTTTGTCGGCGGACCTCATCGCGGTTGCCGGGGAAGTGCTCAAGCTCGGCCGTGACCTCGTCGCCCACGCCGAAGGCCAACCACACTGTACCCACCGGTTTATCTGGCGAACCGCCGTCGGGCCCGGCCACGCCGCTGACTGCCACGGCGAATCGGGCCAGGCTTTTTTCCTGGGCGCCGCGGGCCATCGCTTCCACCACTTCCTGGCTGACGGCCCCGACTTTGGCGAAGAGTTTTTCCGGCACATCCAGTTGCCGGGTCTTCTGCCGGTTGGAATAGGTGACATAACCCGCCTCGAACCAGGCCGAACTGCCCGGAATCCTCGTGATGGCTTCGGCAATACCGCCGCCGGTACAGGACTCGGCAGTGGTGACGTGCGCATTGAGCACCTGTAAACGGCGCCCCAGTTCGGCAGCCAGTTGAGTGATTTCCTTCACGGTCGTCTCCAGGAATGGGCGGGGGTTTGCCTACCCTACAGGAGCCCATCGACCATGCAAGACACAGAGTGCATCAAGAGACTAATGCGCGACGGCCTGCACGTAGGCCTGGCAAGCACGCAAGGCGATCAGGGCGTTATCGCCGTCGTCGGTGATGCGGATAATTCGCTGAGCATGCGCCGGGTCAAGTCGGGCTCGCGAGGTTGCATGAACCACGCCGCTGGCGGTGGGGGCGGCAGGCACTGTGCAGCCACTGGCGACGGTGTCGAGAAGGACTGACAGCCGCACATCAGCAGTGGCCAGGCGGTCGCGCAGAGCAGCTTGGTTGCGTTGGGCATCGTTCAATTCCTGGGTGTGGTGCTGGTCGCCGGTGTTGAGCTGTTGTTCAAGAGCCAGGCGTTTGGCCTGTTCGGCCTGTTGTTGCTGAAGAATTGCCTGGCTTTGCTGGCTGAGCGCCTGTGCATGGACCACCGATTGCAGCTCCAACTGCGCCCCGTATCGCCACGCTTGCACCTGCCAAACAAGCGCCATGAGCAGGCACACACCGACCAAGCGAAACACACCTAGGAAACGCATAGCACCGCCTTCGCCCGCGCCCACAACTGCAAACGGTCGTCCAGGCCGTTGAGGCCGCCGTTGATGCGCCGGGTGATGGTGGTGAACTGGCCTTTGTCGGCGAGCTCGTTGAGGCCGTTGCTTTGCCAGAACCAGGCGGCGGATTCGCAGGCCCATTGAGGCTGCTCCAGCAATTTCGGTTGTCGCAGCAGACGATCGTCACCAAACAGAGCTTGGCTGCACGCCATGTAATTACGGCGCCCGGTGATCTGGATCAGCCCCCTGCCCCGATACATTTGCCCATCACCGTCCGCCTCAGGGGTGTTGCCGAGCCGCGCGGCCAAGCTGCCGGTGTCGTACTTGCTCAGGTATTGATCGCTACCCAATTCGCGCACGTACTGTAACTGGGCAGACTCGTGACCGATTTGGGCGAGGAAGGCGGCGACGCGACGGGCCGTATTGATCTGGTGCCCCGCAAAGGCAGCATTTAGAAAGGTTAAAAAAATGCCCGCGCGAAGGCGGGCTCCAGGCATTACACCCAGAAGCTGAGCATGTGTGATTACCATGGGTTTTACTCTAAGAAAGGATCTACACCGACAAACCGCTGGCCTGGACCGTACTCCGATAGCCACCTTTTCGCTCGCCCCTGGATTTCACCGTTTTAATCGACCAGCGCCCTTGCATGAACCCCGGCCACGACTCATCCAACAGCAACAGGCCTTCAGCAGCCAACGAAGGATTACCAGGGCAGACCACATCGATCTGCAACCCTTCGCGCCCCACCCGCCGCATCTCTCCCTGCGCCGCCGAGCGTGCTTCGTCCTCGCTCTGGTATCGCTGTGTCACCACTTTGAAGGGTGCGATGCCCACCTTGACGACACGCTGTTTTCCGGCTGCCGCGTCCCACCATGACGTTTGCGCGCCGTTGTATTTGGCACGGCTGGTGTCGGTGAAACTGGCGCTGATGAACGCGCGCTCGCCTGGACGATTGTCATGGGTAATCGACAACCGTACATCCGGCAATGCCTTGCCCGACAGCGTCTTGATCTGGCCTTTACGCCCCAGTACATACAGCTCATCGACAGGTTTGGCCACCGCATCGAAGCGCTTTGCCAGGCGCGTCAGAAAAGCCATGTCGCTTTCATTGGTCTGATCGATGTGCGCGATCATCTCACCGTCGAGTTCAGGCGCCACGCGCGGTGAAAAACCGTATCGGGTGGTCAGTTGGCGAAACAGCTCACCCAGGGTTATCGGCCCATGGCTGGCGGTGCGGCGCTGTTTGAATTCGTGCTCGTCGAACGGTGCCGCCGTGGCCACCAGCACCAGTCTCAATGGGAACATCGAGGGCGTGCGCTGGGTAATCTTGAACACCCCCTTATCCACCAGGCCCGATTCCAGGTAGCCGATACGCAGGCCAATTTTGCCGCCCAGATCGGGCAGCCCTTCAAGACCCTCGATATCAAGGGTCAGCTTCAGTTGATCAGATACAAACCCCGCTGCGTCGGTGTGTTCCCACTCCAATAGCCGCTCGTTAAATAGCGCGGCATTAGTTCCGTAAAGCTCCACTACAGGTGTAAATCCGAGTGCCATAATGGCTCCTTAATCCCAGGCGGAAACCGGTCGACTTGCGACCGGTTGCGCATCCAATTCGGGCACCAGCACACTGACGCCCGCAGGCAGTACTGCGCCCTGTTCGGCCAACTCCGGATTCAAGCGCCACAACGCCTCTTCTGCGGCATCATCACTGCGCCCCAGTTGGCGGTAGAGCAACAGGTTCACCGAGTCGCCGGCAATACTTCGAACCCTACGCATTGACGAACTCCTCCAGTACCAACGACCAATTGATCACCATGGCCGTACCGTCGTCGATCACGCTGGCTTGTTTTTCACTGATCGACTTGATGGTCCATAACCCCCAGTTACGCCCTA
Organism: Pseudomonas sp. SR18; assembly: GCF_023701505.1. Taxonomy (NCBI): domain Bacteria; kingdom Pseudomonadati; phylum Pseudomonadota; class Gammaproteobacteria; order Pseudomonadales; family Pseudomonadaceae; genus Pseudomonas; species Pseudomonas sp. SR18. The sequence goes on from NZ_JAMQAU010000009.1 coordinate 40,273, forward strand.
ATCCGTCCACCAACGGCAACGGCGTCCGCAGGGCCTGCAGGGCGCGCAACTCATCCAGGCGCGCCATGCCCTTGGCGCGCGCAGCCTTGCCGCCGAATGCCAGCGTTTCGAGCCCCTGGCCAACCTGGCTGGATTTAGGTTTGCCGGCAATGATGTCGAGACTGACCCAGCCCCCGCTGCTCCCACGATCAAGCGTGTCGTAGGCGAACCCACGGGACAGCCCGAAAATAAAAGTACCCAAGACCATCTGTTGTCGCATCACACAGCTCCATCGGTGAGTGCTGCGCCGCGTCGGGTCGCCAGCAGGTTGTCCATCGACAGCGGGGTAAATTGCGCTTCGATCTGTTGCACCACGAGCGCCGCCAGTTGTTGATGGCTGGCTTGCTCAGGCGCGGTGATGGTGATTTGCGGGGCGAAGTTGATTTGGCGGTTGTCGGCTTGAGGGGCGTTGAGGTTTTTGCTGACCTCTGTGGGCGATGGTAGACGATCGCCTGTCCCCATCACTTTTTCAGCGAGCCACGCACCGACGTCGCTGCCCACGAAAGTACCCACGGCACCGCCGACTACCTTGCCGATTGCGCCCCCGGCGACGCCGCCCATCACACCGCCCAACACTGTGCCGGCACCCGGAACGACCGAACCGATAACAGCTCCCGCCAGCGTGCCGACCGCTCGGCCAATCGCCATCCCGGCCACATCACCGACGACACCGCCGGCAACACCGCCGCCGATCGAGCCCACGCTGGTGCCAACCGCTTGACCCAGGTTCCCGGTCATCGCGCCTTGCGTCATCTCTACACCGGCCTGGGCCACCACCAAACCCAGGGGCACCCCTTTGGCCAGCTTGCTCACCTTCGCCGCTTTGCCAGAGATGCCAAGGCCGGAAGCAGACGGGCGATTACCGTTGTGCTCGTCATTGCTCGGGGCTTTGCGCTGGCTGTCCGGCGGTGTGGTTTTATTCCCTGCTGCCGGCCCCTCTCCGAGCACTTTCCCTGCGACCTTTTCGAAAATCTTGTCCTTCACGGCACCGAAAACACCGGAAACCACCGGGATCAGCACCGCCCCCGCCAGGGTGACGGCAGCGGCAGCCTTGGGCAGGCCTTCCGCGAGCCAAGCCACGCCACTGACCAGGCCATTCATTGCGGTCAGCGAGGCATCCACAACGGGGGCCAGCGCTGTATCAGAGGCGGTGCTCAAGCGTGTGGTACTGGCCTCGTAGGCTTGCCGACGTGCGTAAGTAGAGTCCGCACGAACCGTGGCCGAGCGCAGGACCGAACCCTGATCGCCCAACGTGGAAGTAGCGTAGGTGGATTTCTCGGCCACCAGCGAAAAGGTCTGTTTCACGCTGTCGATCACCGGTACCAGGCTCAGAATCGTCTGGTTGCCGTCGAACAACTGCGTCGCCAGCACCGCTTGCCTTTCAGCGGGTTGCGACTTGAGCGCCTCCAGCACCGTAAGCACGGCCTGTGGGGCGTCCTGTTTCATGCCCGCCGCGAGTACTTTTGGATCAAGCTTGAGCTCTGCCCAGGCGCTGCGTTGCCCTGCAGAGGCGTTGTCGCCTTTAGCCAGGACGGCGCTGATTTTTTCCAGCCCGGCACCGGCAACAGCCTTGCTGTTACCTGCGCTCAACAACGCCGCCGAAAGCGCTGCAGCCTGTTCGGGGCTCATGCCCGCAGCCTTCGCGGCAGCGCCCTGGAGTTGCACAATAGCGCCGATATCCGCCGATTCGGCCTTGAGCGAAACCTGGGTGCCCAGCACGTTTGTTGCGTCGGCAAGGTCCAACGCTTGTGCGCGATCAAGGTGCATGGACTCGCGCCAGCCGCCCATGATTTCGCCGGCATTTTTGACGTCGATCTTGAACGCCGTCGCCATGATCGCAGCGTCGCGAGCGAACTGCTGCAGGTCTGCCCGGCGCCCAACGGGGTCGATATTGCCCGAAGCGTCCTTACGATCACTGCCGATACCGGAACGGGCGGCGGCATACTCGACCTTCGCGAGGTCGACGGCACTGGCACCACTGGCAGCCACCAACGGCTCGGACGCCATGGCAAGGTTGGCTTCACGCAATGCCTTGCGCTCATGCCGGGCAAACATCAACAGTTGATCAATATCGGTCATCGCGGCGTCCAGCGCCTGCGAGGGTGTACGCTTGTCGGTAGCCGCGACGGTCTTCGTACCCTCTGCGTTCCCGGCAGCTTCGGCTTGCCGGACGTCCATCACCTTGAGCAACGAGACGTTGAACAGCTCCAGCGTATCGACCAACCGTACCTGCCCGTCCGCCAGATGCTTGATCTGCAAGCTGGCATCGGCCAATGCCAATGCCAAATTCGCCGTACTCCCCGGTGCCTCCAGCGGACTCGCCAGAGTTTGCGCCATAGGCTTGAGGCTGGCTTGTGCCCCTGCCATTGCAAGTGAGCCCTGAGTCATCACGCCTTCCTTGGCAATGGCTGACCCCGCTCCATGATTACCGTCTGCCATTGCGCTCTACTCCTGTTTAACACCAAGACGACTGATTGCGATGTCGTAGCGGCGCATTGCTTTTCCGGCTTCCCAGTCGAGGATTTCCGCTTCGCTTACCGAGTAAACCAGCGGCACTACATCGAGGATCACTTCGATGTCGCGTTCCGAAAGAAGTCCGCCGGTTTGTTTAAAAAATCGTCAATGCGCTCCTGCAGTTCGGTCCAGTCAGGCACGGTCAGGCCGGCAAGATCGGGAATCATCAGGCCGGTGCAGTGAGCGGTGATGAACTCGGCCCGGTCTTTGTTAGTGGCCAGTTTTTTCATCACCTTGGTAGCGCGCAAGGCGGGCATTTCCAGGGTGACGCTGGTGAGAGTGCGACCGCTCGCGTCCAGCGGCAGCAGCAGGGCAACCTGTTCGCACGTCAACGACTCGCGCGGGCTATCGGTTTGCGCGAGAAAAAACGATGCAGGCCGGGTCGACATTTCGTGTACGTACTGCGCAATGCTCACGTAGTCCGGGCGCTTGAGTTGGTCGAGCTCTTTTTCCGACAGGCCGGTGGCGAGTTTCGCCAGTTCGAAGAACTGGTCGTCCTCGTCATCACCGGCCCGGGCCAGCGCGTCTTTCTGCGCGGCGTAGAACAACGGCTTGAGTTGAACTTGCTCGATCATTGCACCGGTGTCGGCGGTGATCGGGGACAGCAGGATGTGCAACGGTGGCATCCAGGCCATGGGGAATTCCTTGTTGAGCGGTGTTGAAAAGTGTGAAAAATCTAAACCTGAGCACGGCCCCTGTGGGAGCTGGCTTGCCTGCGATGGCATCCACTCGATGCTCCAGGGATACCGAGTCGCCTGCATCGCAGGCAAGCCAGCTCCCACCTTGCCCGTGCTCGCTTCAGATTGCGCCGGCCCTTAAGGCATCAGCACCGCGCGGCGGGCATCGCCAAGAATGTCGACGCCGTTGAGCACGAACTTCTGGGTGCGCACGTCGATGTCGATCACTGGAATGCCATTTTCCAGACGGTTGTAGGTACGGCAGGACAATTCCAGAGTGGTGACCGGCTTGGCGTTCATGGTCAGCGCCGTCTCGGCCAGGGACTTCAGCTTGCCGCCCACGGTGTGGTAGGTGAAATAGGTCTTGCCGTCCTGATCCTGACCGGCTTCACGCACGTTCAACAGGATGTCGTCACCCTGGGTGACGCCAAGCGCCAGCAGGACTTGGGCGCCAACACCTTGCAGTACCAAGGTTGCATTCAGCACTTTGGCGCTTTTGGCGACCTCCTCGGCGATGAAGCGCCCACCGGTCATCGGGTCCATCTCGAACTCGATCTTCGGCGGCGTAAAGGAATCAACGGTTGCCGACAACGGCAGGCCTTGAAGGGTGGCCGCAATGGCCTGTCTGACTCGGTTGGTAAACATTAGAGAACGTCCTCCAGGAACTGCTCGATGATTTCATCGCGGGCGTTGAGTTGATAAACCATGTGTTCGTTCGGCGCGTAGCGGCCGTAGTCGATGACGATGAACCAGGTGCCGTTCTTGTACTTCTCGACGCTGTTCAGTTCCGGGTGCAGGTACACGCTGCCGCCGGGAATGGTTTCGTCGGCCACAAGGGTTTGCAGCCAGTCGTTGATGCGCTTGACCTCCTGGTCCATGAAGGACTTGGTGAGGTTCTTGGACATGGCTTTCTGGCCGGCCTTGACCAGCTTGCGGCTGATGGCATCTTCCAGGCCGACGTAGCTGATGAACTTGCCGGTGATGGAGCGGTTACCCAGCAGCGAGAAACCGCCGAGGATGGTGCGGGCGTAGTAGCTCACGCCATAGCGGTTGAGCAGATCGCCTTCGGTGGAGGTGTCGAGGATGTTGTACTCGACGACGCGGGAAACATCCTCGGCGAACGTCACCTGATTGCCCGGGCTTTCCCACTGTTTGACCTTGGCCAATGCGGCGATGGCCAGGGACGACGGCGACAGGAACACGTTTTTCTTGGCCGCCTTGGAGTACACCGACGGCATGTTGTGCACCAGCAGGCATCGGTCGAAACCGAGGTCGGCACCGCCCAGCTCGCCGCTGTAGGTCACTTGGTCAGCGACGGACGCGTCCTTGCCATCCAGCACCACACGCGCCTTGATGCGCTTGCCGAAGGAGGCGAACTCACCCGCCACAGCCTTGGTGGCGGTAAAGCCCGGTGCGCCAATGATGGTCAAGTCTTCAGGAACACTGCTCAAGGCCGCCAGGCCCAGCTTGCGGCCGGTGACGGGGTCGTTGCCGCCGATCACGTTATTGATGGTGTCGGCCGGGGTCGCGCCTTCTTCGACGATCACCACGTAGACCGGCACCTTCACCACTTTGAGGATCTGGTACACCGCCTGAAACAAGGTGCCCGACTCGGTGCCGGTAGGGTCCAGCAGCGCCTGAGTGGTGAAGCTGTTGATGCGGAACGGTGCGTTTTTCGGGATCGACGCATGGGCCTTCGGTGCGGTGCCGACCAGGCCGATCACGTTATCGCCCAGGCCACCCATGGCCTCGGGGGATTCGGTGGCATTGACGGTGATTCCGTTGTGCTCGAAGTTCAAAACCTCAGCCATGATTAGTCAGCCTTCTTGGGGGTGGAGTTAAGGACGCTGGTCAGTTCCAGGCGGCCAGCGGTGCGCAGGGCGGATGCTTCGACGTCCAGCAGGTCGAGCTCCTCGCCGGCGGTGGACCAATGGCCTTTGCCGATGGGGAATGGGATGAGGACGGTGTAGGTTTGGCGGTTGGCCATGGGTGGAATTCTCCGAGTGGAAAATGCCAAAGCCCCTGCGGGGAGGGGCTTTGGGGAGGCGAAAAAAAACCGCTTTCGCGGTGGGGGGGTTACTTCAGGAAGGTTGGCAGCTCGGGCCACACCAGCTTCGAAGGTTCGCTTGCCTGCTCAGGGATATCGCGCAATGCCTTGCGATACGCAGCTACCTCAGCACGTTGTGCGTCGGTGGCTGGGTGGTCCGGCAACTGGGTGAAATCAGTAGCACGTAGAAATTGATCACGACGGGCGCGAATAGCTGCCCACTCCACTTCCGGCATTGGATACGCAAGCGGCGAAGTTTGAAGCGTTTCAACAGATGTATCAGACATATCAATCACCTCAGTTAAATACCACGTTCTCAGCGCGCGACAACCTCGATTTCAGTTCACCCACATTGAAGAGGCGACCATTACCCACTCGCATCGTGTCGATACGCACAGTTGTATAGTAGATATTTGGCACCAGAATACGCATCACGACGTTTCCGTTGGTATCTGCATAAACGGCAGGCGTCATATTACCAAACGTCGAAATATTCATAAGAGCCCTGTTAGGCTTATAGCAATAACCCACCACCGTCTCATCAATAATCTTGGCGGTTCCGTAGCTATAACCCTGAATATTGAACCAGAACATTTCCGCGCTGACGTTAATATTCAATGGCAACTTGAAATGTATGTATACCTTTTCAAGGCCTCCCAGATCGGTTGAATCGAAATCGCCTACAGACAAGACACTGATAGGAGTCCCCTGCCCGTCGATACCTCCGGTAGTGTAAACATGACCTTGGAAAATATTCCGTCGAACGGAGCCAATTGCGTTGGCACTCCCCTCGACATCCTTGAGATTTCGCCACTCATTGAACTGCGCCAACGCCCCGGCCATGGTCGTATTGATACTGCCAATCTTTCCATTGACCGCAGTGGTCAAGTTATTTGCCGCTGTCACCAGCGACGTAATAGTCGTTTCTAGACTCACGTTTAAAACTCCTTAAGTGTTAATGCCTTAACGGCTCGCTTCCAGCGACATCAAACGAAACAACAATTCGGTGTGACGAGCCATATTGTCGATATTCGCTGTTGCGAGTACCGCAATATCCTCCCCCAACAATATATTGAGGTTGTCACTCCCCACCACAATCGTCACGCTATCCGCCGGCAACAGCGAAATATCCAGCGTGAACTTTTGCAGCACTCGCGCCGCCGCCGCTTTATACGTCAGCAACTTCCCCGCCACGGAATACACCGCCAGCAAGGTCCCGCTGGCGAGGTAAAACCCGAACTCGCCAATCTCATACTCGCCGTCGCCATCAAACAGCGCGGCCATCCTGAGCTGGCGCTCGCCCAGGTCTTCGTAATCGACGATGGCCACCCGTTGGCGCTCGTCACGCAAGGCCACTTCCGTGCCGTTGGGGTTGTAGCGGCCGGTGCCGGCGCCGATGTGGGTGATTTCGCCTTTGAGGCCCTGGTTCTTTGCCTGCAGCACTTCATCCAAACCTTTGGAGGTGAAGCGCACCAGGCGCGTGATTTCATCTGTCATGGCTGCGCCCTGAGGTCGTAATCGTTAATGGTGTAGTGCTGGGCAACCCCGGCGCTGTTTAGGCGAGCCACCAGCGCCAATTCAGGCAACGCGCCGTTCAGGTAGAACTCGCCGTCGCTTAAAGGCGCGTCGAGCACTTGCGTGAGTGCGAGCTGGCCTTCGGTCTCATGCACGATGGTGATCGTCGCCTGATCGCGCTCACTTTTGGCTGCGTTGATACGCCGGATCAGCCGGTTGTGGTCGCCACTGGACCAACTGCGCCCGATGATCGCCTGCACGTCGAAGGTGTAAGGCACGCCCAGCGGGCGTTGCTGGTACCAGGCGCTGATATTGGGCGTGAAGCCCAATGATTCCACCGCGTGGCTCAGCGCCTTGGGCGTACCTGCCTGGCGCTGGATCTGCCAGGACAAAGCCAAGGTCAGGCGTTTTTCCGCTTCGCTGGCCTCGGCATCCCATTCGCTGACGCCACGATCGGCGGCCAGGTAAGGCAGGAACTCACTAGGGGTATACAGCGGGTTCATCAGCGCCGGAAACGGCGGGGTGACGCGCTCGAGCAATCTGCCGAAGCCCAGGTCCAGGGCCTTTTCCAGCGGTGAGCTGTTGGCCGGTAGCAAACTTGCGTTGGGTTCACTCATAGCGTGCGCACCTCCACCTCGACACCCGTGCAATACGGAGCCTGGAACGCGGTGCTGACAATCGGCGCCAGCGGTTCGAGGATGTGCAGTTGCGCAGCGCCGGCACTGTGGATGGCGTAGTCGATCCAGCTGGGGTCCACCCGCCCTTCCAGGCGGTGGCAGGACTCTGCGTAGTCTTGCAGCAGTTTCTGCGCCGCCACTTGGGTCAGCCCCGAGTCCGGGCCGGCGTTGATCTTGGCCACCACGCGAATTTTATAGGGTTGAATCTGCGCGCCTTGGACGCTGACCAGATCGGTTTCGGGCCTTACATCCGGCCGTACGAAATGTCGACGCACACCGTCAAGCAAGTCGGCAGATGGCGTGCCGTCGCCCTCCCTCGAAAGCACAGTGACCATGACTTCACCCGGTGCGGTGCGGCGAGCGTTGCCGTCCTTGACCTGGGCCGCGTAACCGTCCGGGTCGAAGGTGTAGGTGACCGTGACCACACCGGGCGTCGCACTTTGCACTTTCACCGCCGGGCGCTCACCCAAAGTGAACACTTCACGGCGATACTGCATGCGCGAGCCCGCCGCCGGAGCGTGGGGCGCCAGGTAGTAACGCAGGCGGGCGTCGTCGTCGCTTTCCAAGGTGGGCGGCACCGGCGGGAATGCGGCCGGGTCGCCGGGGTCGAGTACTTGGCGTTCCAGGCCCATATCGGCCAGGCGTGCATCCAGGTTGCTGCCGGTGGCCCACCACGCCAGCATCTGCTTGATGCGGGCGTTATATTTGCGCTCATGGGTTTGCAGGCGCACGCAAAAAGCTTCCAGCGCCAGGGTCAGCAGTTCGCTTTCGTTGTCGAGGCTGACCTGGAGTTTGGCTGCGCTTTGCGGCGCGCGGGTGGCGACGTAGTCGATGACAAACGCTTTGAATTCGGCCAACAACGGTTCGAACTCATCGACCTTAATAATGGCCGGTTCCGCCAGTTGGTTCTGGCCGGGGATCAGCATGCTCATGTCACGACCTCGAAGGATTGTTGGCGGTTTTTCCAGATGCCGGCAAACCGCAACAGCAGGCCGGCGCCTTGGCGGGTGGCGACGATGACCTGAGGGTCGAAGTCGCCGATGCCGTTGTGGGTGTTGTAGAAGGCTTGCGCGGCGTGGCTCTGGGCGAGGATCAACAGGTCGTCACCGAGGTTTTGGCCGAGCAATTGCGGGATCAGCGAGCCGTACAACGGGCGCTTCTGGCGAGTGCCCACAGGGGTGGTCAGCGCTCGGGTGGCGCGCTGCACAAATTGCAGCCAGTCGTCGACGGCCGCCCCGGTGTTCCTATCGATTCCGAGCATGGGGTGTCCTTATCGGGGGCTGATGACGCGTCCTTGATGGTCCACCACCGGGCCGCTGAAGTGCGCGCCGCCGGCATCCAGCAACAGGCTGGTGCCACCGACTTGCAGGGTGATGCCTTGGGCGTTGAGGCTCAGGCTGGCGACGCCGACTTTGACGTCAACCTGTTCGCGGGAACCGCTGAAGGTGGTGGGGCCGTTGACCCAGTTGAAGGTATGGCTGGCGTCGTCGTAGTCGCTTTGGGTGCCGTCTTGGTGTCGGCGCCGGGTCAGCGTCGCCACGCTGGAGACCGGCGGGAAGCGATCACTGTTGAGGCCGAACAGGGCCACGGATTGCACACCGCCCTCCCCCCCGCCGTAGTTGAGCAGCAGGCATTGCTCACCCACCGTGGGGATGCGGGTTTCGGTTTGTGCACCGGCACTGGGGTTGAAAAAACGGATCGCCGGGGTGAGCAAATCGCCGTGGCTGACCTTGCAGGTGTTGCTGGCCGCATCGACCTGCTGGCAAACACCGATCCGGCAGAAGCTCTCGGCGCGGCGGTAGAGGTCCTCGAGCTGGGACTCCATCTCGGCCAGGCGTTCGACGATCGGTCCCAATTGCATGCGTAACAGCGCGTCGAACATGGGCTACTCCGCCAGTGGCTGGTATTGGGTTGGGTCGTCGATGTTGGAGACGTCCCAGGTGCAGGCAAATAGCGGTTGGCCCGTGGGATCGTCGAGTAACGCCGGCCCCAGATAGAGGGTTTGCGTGAAGGAAACCGTCCAGGTGTCGTAGTCCGTTTGCACGGAAGTGCGCACAGCGGGCGCAGCGACGATATTCGCCGGCAAATCGCACTGTGCCTGGGGCAGGTTCCAACGGTTATCCAGCACCAGGTCCATCAGTTGGCTGGCCAGGTCGCAGGCGTCGAACGGCAATGCACCGGGTGCCACCATGGCCCTGAGCGAAATGGCCAAGACGTGGGCCTTGCGCCCTTCACGGGAGCGAATGCCCGGGCCATTGCCTTCGACCGTAACCATTACGCCGGTTTGTTCAGCATCGCCTTGAAAGTCTTGGTGACTGCCGACCTTGATGTCCGGGAAGGCCGCATGCAGCACCGAGCCGATGGCCTGGGGCAGTTGGGATGGCTTTTCGATAAACGTCATTTTAAGTCGCGTCCTTGCAACGGTTAGTGCGGGTCCTGGCCGGAGCCTTGGTTGATCCCGATGCGCTTGGCCGCCCATCGTTCATAAAGGCCGATGGCCACATCAGCACCGGCCATCGCGGTCAGGCAACCAATCGCGCCGGCGGTCCAGATCGACATGCCGGCGGCGTAGCACAGCATCAGGGCCGACACCCCGCAAACCATGCACGCTCCGGAACGCAGGGCCAATCGGCGGATCAGCGACCAGCCACGTGCGCCTTCTTTATCGGCGCGCCACATTTCACCTGAGACCCCGCCGATCAGCGCCAATATGATGACCAGCCAGATAGGCATTTCCGCTAACGCTTGCTGTTCATTTGTCATGTCACGCCTCCTGGCTGAGCAATAAATAGTCCGTATTTCATTTACAAATGCTTGGATAGGTAGGCATTCCAAAAAGCCCGGTCGCCCGGGCTTTTCAGTAATGATGTCCTCGGACTTTCGGCGCTACTGGCGCGGTACGGTCCTTCCCTCGATGTTTTTCCGACCACGATCCCTGTCTGCCGGATAACTGCTTCTGGTGCTTTACGCTGCACACCCGGGTCAGTTGCCAACCCTCTGAACCGTTAAGGCCGGTTCATCGCTGCCTGTTGTTGAAGCGTTGAAACTTAAGAGCGTCGGCATCCTTGCCGGTGTTGCCTGGCATCCCTGCCATCGCTTCGATGGCGTCCTTGCCGATGTTGCGTGCCTTCCTTGTCTTCCTTGGCAGCATCCTTGCCGCCTCCACCAGGCCTTGTTGGCTGGCTTGAGACAAAGAATATGCATGTATGCATATACAGTCAATGCATAAACGCATTTATTTTGCCAAACAAATGCATTGATGCATTGAAAGCCTTACGGGCTTGGGCTTGGCCGGTTTTCCAGGGGCGAAAAAAAACCCGCACATGGGCGGGTTTCTTCTTACGCGTGGAGGTTAGCGGGCGTACATGCCCCACCAGAAAACATGACCGAGGATACTGATCTGCTCATCCTGGATCTCCTGGAAGCTGTAGTCCTCATCCGGATGTTCATCACGATTGAAGCTGCGCAGGCGAATGCCGGAAGGCAGGCGGTAGAGCTGTTTAACCCGCAACTGGCCGTTGTGATTGATGGCATACAGGTCGCCATCCACAATATCGCCAATGCCGCTCTTGCCGGCATTCACCCCCACCGTGGCGCCGTCGCGCAACACCGGCAACATACTGTTGCCGCGCACTGTCACGCACTTGGCCTGGTCGAACTGCACACCGTTATGCCGCAGGCTGCGTTTTCCAAAACGCAAGCTGGCCTTCTCGCTTTCCTCGATGACGAATCTTCCTGATCCAGCAGCCAATTCAACCTCGCGCAGAAAGGGGATCGACACCTCGTCATCATTAACGGGCGTGTCGTCGTCCCACAGGCTTATGTCCTTGAGTTCAGAATGCATAGGGTCGCGCTCGTCGTCCCGCGAAACGCCGACCGCTACGCGCCCGCGCAGTTGGTCGGTGCTGACGCGGAAGTACTCGGCGATGCGGGAAATATGCTTGTCCGACGGGTCGACGATCTTGCCGCTGAGAATCCGGGACAACGTGGATTGAGGCACGCCGGTACGCCGGTGAAGCTCCGTGGGGGAGATCCGGTCGCGGTCCAGCAGTTCTCTTAAGACGATAGAAACGTTGCGTTTTTGCATGATGCGGATACTGACGGGAGATTGAAAGGTTAGCAAATGCTAAACGGCATACATTATGCATTTTTTTATGCATTGACCACGCCCTTAGCAGGTCTGCGAAGGGCAAGTGTTGAGTGATAACCTTATCGCCATCGCAAAACCGACGGGAGACGAGCAAGGATGACTCAATGGAGAACCTACAATTTCTGGACCAAGGCATGGATACTTAGCCTGATGGCACTGATTACCCTCGTTTCCGACGATGCAGATCCAGGCTCATGGGGCGATGGCTCGTCTAATCGCAAACGCGTCTTCAGCCCCGGCTTCATTGTGCTCTGCACTTTGGTGGCGGCGTGCGAACTGATACTCCTGAACCATTTCTACGGTAAGTGAACTGATTTGAAACCCTGTAATTGAGTCATACCCCTTTTGCGTTTTACCTATCAGCTTGCGACCTGCGAAGCCCCGACCTCGCGTGTTAACCTTGCCGCCATCGCAAAATTAGCAGGGCCAGGTGCCCCATCTTTGCCCCACTCCTTTTAACGAATTTGCTAACTATCTGATGAGTAAGAACACTTCCGATCTGTCCTCCCATACCCCAATGATGCAGCAGTACTGGCGCCTGAAAAACCAGCACCCTGATCAGTTGATGTTCTATCGCATGGGCGACTTCTACGAGATCTTCTACGAGGACGCGAAGAAGGCCGCCAAGCTGCTGGACATCACCCTGACCGCGCGCGGGCAATCGGCAGGGCAGTCGATTCCGATGTGTGGGATTCCCTACCATTCGTTGGAAGGTTACCTGGTCAAGCTGGTGAAGCTGGGCGAGTCGGTGGTGATTTGTGAGCAGATCGGCGACCCGGCCACGAGTAAAGGGCCGGTGGAACGTCAGGTGGTGCGCATTATCACGCCGGGGACGGTGAGTGATGAAGCGTTGCTGGATGAGCGTCGCGATAACCTGATTGCGGCGGTGTTGGGCGATGAGCGGCTGTTCGGCCTGTCGGTGCTGGACATCACCAGCGGCAATTTCAGCGTGCTGGAGATCACGGGCTGGGAGAACTTGCTGGCGGAGTTGGAGCGCATCAATCCGGTGGAGTTGCTGATCCCGGATGATTGGCCGAAAGACTTGCCAGCCGAGAAACGCCGTGGGACCAAGCGCCGTGCGCCGTGGGATTTTGAGCGGGACTCCGCGTTGAAAAGTCTGTGCCAGCAGTTCTCGGTGCAAGACCTCAAGGGCTTCGGTTGCGAGACGTTGACCCTGGCCATCGGCGCCGCCGGTTGCCTGCTCAGCTACGCCAAGGAAACCCAGCGCACGGCCCTGCCGCACTTGCGCAGCCTGCGCCATGAGCGCCTGGACGACACGGTGGTGCTCGATGGCGCCAGCCGCCGAAATCTGGAACTGGACACCAACCTGTCAGGCGGGCGTGACAACACCCTGCAATCGGTGGTCGACCGTTGCCAGACCGCCATGGGCAGCCGCCTGCTGACGCGCTGGTTGAACCGTCCGTTGCGGGATCTGGCGGTGCTGCAAGCGCGTCAGACCTCTATTACCTGCCTGCTGGATGGCTATCGCTTCGAAAAGCTGCAACCGCAGCTCAAGGAAATCGGCGATATCGAGCGAATCCTGGCGCGGATCGGCCTGCGCAATGCGCGCCCTCGTGACCTTGCACGCCTGCGTGATGCCCTCAGCGCTCTGCCACAGTTGCAAGTGGCAATGACCGAACTGGACACGCCGCACCTGCAGCAGTTGGCCGAAACCGCAGGTACCTATCCGGAACTGGCAGCCCTGCTGGAAAAGGCCATCATCGACAACCCGCCGGCGATTATCCGTGACGGCGGTGTATTGAAGACGGGTTACGACAGTGAGCTGGATGAGCTGCAAGCCCTGAGCGAAAACGCCGGGCAGTTCCTGATCGACCTGGAAGCCCGCGAAAAGGCCCGTACCGGCCTGGCTAACCTGAAGGTCGGCTACAACCGCGTGCATGGCTACTTTATTGAGCTGCCAAGCAAGCAGGCCGAGTCGGCACCTATCGACTATCAACGCCGCCAGACCCTCAAAGGCGCCGAGCGTTTTATCACGCCGGAGCTCAAAGAGTTCGAAGACAAGGCGCTGTCGGCCAAGAGCCGCGCCCTGGCTCGGGAAAAGATGCTCTATGAAGCCTTGCTCGAAGACCTGATCAGCCAACTGGCGCCGCTGCAAGACACTGCCGCTGCCCTGGCGGAGCTGGATGTGTTGAGCAACCTCGCCGAACGTGCGCTGAACCTTGACCTGAACTGCCCGCGTTTTGTCAGCGAGCCGTGCATGCGCATCGTGCAGGGGCGCCACCCGGTGGTCGAACAGGTGTTGACCACGCCGTTTGTCGCCAACGACCTGTCGCTCGACGACGATACCCGCATGTTGGTCATCACCGGTCCGAACATGGGCGGTAAATCCACCTACATGCGCCAGACCGCGTTAATCGTATTGTTGGCGCATATCGGCAGCTTTGTACCCGCGGCCAGTTGCGAGCTGTCCCTGGTGGACCGCATTTTCACCCGAATCGGCTCCAGCGACGACTTGGCCGGTGGCCGTTCCACCTTTATGGTGGAAATGAGCGAAACCGCCAATATTCTGCACAATGCCACCGAACGCAGCCTGGTGTTGATGGACGAAGTGGGGCGTGGCACCAGCACCTTCGATGGTCTGTCCCTGGCCTGGGCGGCAGCCGAGCGGTTGGCGCATCTGCGGGCTTACACGCTGTTTGCCACCCACTACTTCGAACTGACGGTACTGCCGGAAAGCGAGCCGCTGGTGGCCAACGTGCATCTCAATGCCACCGAGCACAATGAGCGCATTGTGTTCCTGCACCATGTGCTGCCAGGGCCGGCGAGCCAAAGCTACGGCTTGGCGGTGGCGCAGTTGGCCGGTGTGCCGAACGACGTGATCCTGCGTGCCCGCGAGCACCTCAGCCGGCTGGAGACCACGGCCTTGCCCCACGAAACGGTGGTCGCCAGCCCGGTCAAAGCCAGCAAGAAACCTGCCGCGCCGCATCAGAGCGATATGTTCGCCAGCCTGCCCCATCCGGTGCTGGATGAGTTGTCAAAGCTTGACCTGGATGACTTGACGCCGCGTAAAGCGCTCGAAATGTTATATGCACTGCAGGTTCGGATATAACGCAGACGCTTGCAAGCTGGTAGACTCTCGCGCGGTTTGGGATGCTGCGGGCTTTTAGCCTGGCCTGCAGACTATCGCTCCCGAACCTCGCGAGCCCTGCCGTAAAGGGTTTCGCCGCCGCCGCCTGAGGAGAAAATTAGAAATGACCTTCGTCGTTACCGACAACTGCATCAAGTGCAAGTACACCGACTGCGTCGAAGTGTGTCCGGTGGACTGCTTCTATGAAGGCCCGAACTTCCTGGTTATTCACCCGGATGAGTGCATTGACTGCGCCCTGTGTGAACCAGAATGCCCGGCCAACGCTATTTTCTCTGAAGATGAAGTGCCCGCAGGCATGGAAAATTTCATCGCGTTGAACGCTGAGCTGGCTGACATCTGGCCTAATATCACTGAAAAGAAAGACGCGCTGCCTGACGCTGAAGAGTGGGATGGCAAAACGGGTAAGATCGCCGACCTCGAACGCTGAAAGCTTCACTGATCGTCCAAAAGGCCCCTTGCGGGCCTTTTTGCGTTTCTGGATGAAGGGTTTCACTTTTCTACAGGCAAAAAAAAGGGGCGGTATGACCCGCCCACATTTTTTCCCTAGTCCCTGTGTTCCTTTTCATCATCCTGATGAATCGCATCCTGCGACGTTCCCTGAGCCATCGTTCCTTGATGGCTGTGTCAATCCGTGGACACAGGGCTGATGTTAGAGGGTTCCCCGGGAAGTTCAACGGGGCACAACTCACCCCACCACACAGTCACACCCGCAACACGCTATAAAATACCTCTTATATATCAATAGCATAGAGATATCTTTCGATATTTAGAGCCGTAAGGATCTGATAGAAAAACCGAACACTTACGCAAAAGTAAGTTAATGCTTACACGCACGACTGAGTAAATGCGCACCCGATACCGCCTGCGCCTTGCGTAGACAAGAAAAAGCCCCGACAACGCGAGGCTCTTTTGCCCTTCAACCCTCTCAGTCGTCGGTGACGGTAATGGTCGGCATGGCCGGTGCCGCCGCTTCCTGCAATACAATCCGCGCGCCCACGTGACGGGCCAGTTCCTGATAAACCATCGCAAGCTGACCGTCCGGCTCGGCCGCTACGGTAGGTTTACCGCCGTCGGCCTGTTCTCGAATGGCCATCGACAACGGCAACGACGCCAGTAATTCAACCCCGTACTGGGTCGCCAGCTTCTCGCCGCCGCCTTCACCAAACAGGTGTTCGGCGTGACCGCAGTTGGAGCAGATGTGCACTGCCATGTTTTCCACGACGCCAAGCACCGGGATGTTGACCTTGCGAAACATCTCCACGCCTTTTTTCGCGTCGAGCAGCGCCAGATCCTGGGGGGTGGTCACGATTACCGAGCCAGCCACCGGGACTTTCTGCGCCAGGGTCAGTTGGATATCGCCAGTGCCTGGCGGCATGTCGATGACCAGATAATCCAAGTCGCCCCAAGCGGTCTGCGTAACCAATTGCAGCAAGGCGCCGGAAACCATCGGCCCACGCCACACCATCGGCGTGTTTTCATCGGTCAGGAACGCCATGGACATGACTTCCACGCCCAGGGATTCGATGGGCACGAACCACTTCTGATCCTTGACCTTCGGCCGCGTACCTTCGGCAATCCCGAACATCACGCCTTGGCTTGGGCCATAGATGTCGGCGTCAAGAATGCCTACGCGGGCGCCTTCACGGGCCAGGGCCAGCGCCAGGTTGGCCGCCGTGGTGGATTTACCCACACCACCCTTGCCGGAGGCCACGGCCACGACGTTCTTGACGTTAGCCAGGCCCGGAATCTGTGCCTGGGCCTGGTGCGGCGCGATCACGCACTGGATGTCGACGTTGGCTGAACGAACACCGTCGAGACCTTCGATAGCCATTTGCAACATCTGCGCCCAGCCACTTTTGAACAGCCCGGCGGCATAACCCAGCTCCAGCTGCACCGACACCTGATCCCCCTGGACCTCAATGGCGCGCACACAGCCGGCACTGACCGGGTCCAGATTCAAATAGGGGTCGGTGTACTGGCGAAGAACGGCTTCCACCGCTGCGCGATTCACGGCGCTCATGGGCTACTCCCGAAAAAGACTGACTGAAACAGGCGGCTATCCTAACCGTTCCGGCCGCTGAACGGCATGCTTTCGAAGGGCTGGAAAATTCTGAAACAGCGTCACGGGGTGAAATAAATTTCCCGGCGCTTTATAGTGGCCGACCTCCGTTTCATCAAGTAGCCGAGCCCCATGTCCGAGCCACGCAAGATCCTCGTCACCAGCGCCCTGCCCTATGCCAATGGTTCTATCCACCTTGGCCATATGCTTGAGTACATCCAGACCGATATGTGGGTGCGCTTCCAGAAGCACCGCGGCAACCAATGCATCTATGTCTGCGCGGACGACGCCCACGGTTCGGCCATCATGCTGCGCGCCGAAAAGGAAGGCATCACCCCGGAACAACTGATCGCCAATGTGCAGGCTGAACACAGCGCCGACTTTGCCGAGTTCCTGGTGGACTTCGACAACTTCCACTCCACTCACGCCGAAGAAAACCGTGAGCTGTCGAGCCAGATCTACCTCAAGTTGCGTGATGCCGGGCACATTGCCCAGCGTTCGATCACCCAGTATTTCGACCCGGAAAAGAAAATGTTCCTGGCCGACCGCTTCATCAAGGGCACCTGCCCGAAATGCGGCACTGAAGACCAGTACGGCGACAACTGTGAAAAATGCGGTGCCACTTATGCACCGACTGACCTGAAGGATCCGAAGTCGGCAATCTCCGGCGCCACGCCGGTACTCAAGGATTCCCAGCACTTCTTCTTCAAACTCCCGGATTTCCAGCAGATGCTGCAAACCTGGACCCGCAGCGGCACCCTGCAGGATGCCGTGGCGAACAAGATCGCCGAATGGCTGGATGCCGGCCTGCAACAGTGGGATATCTCCCGCGATGCACCGTACTTCGGCTTCGAGATCCCGGATGAGCCGGGCAAGTATTTCTATGTGTGGCTGGACGCGCCGATCGGCTACATGGCCAGCTTCAAGAACCTCTGCGACCGCACGCCGGAGTTGGACTTCGACGCGTTCTGGGGCAAGGACTCCACCGCCGAGTTGTACCACTTCATCGGCAAGGACATCGTCAACTTCCACGCCCTGTTCTGGCCGGCGATGCTCGAAGGTTCGGGCTACCGTAAGCCGACCGGTATCAACGTGCACGGCTACCTGACGGTCAACGGCCAGAAGATGTCCAAGTCCCGTGGCACCTTTATCAAGGCGCGCACCTACCTGGACCACCTGTCGCCGGAATACCTGCGCTACTACTACGCGTCCAAGCTGGGCCGTGGCGTCGACGACCTGGACCTGAACCTGGAAGACTTCGTACAGAAGGTCAACTCGGACCTTGTCGGCAAAGTCGTCAACATCGCCAGCCGTTGCGCCGGTTTCATCCACAAGGGTAATGCCGGGTTACTGGTTGCAGAAAATGCCGCACCGGAACTGACCGACGCGTTCCTGGCCGCCGCGCCAAGCATCGCCGACGCCTATGAAGCCCGCGACTTTGCCCGCGCCATGCGCGAGATCATGGGCCTGGCCGACCGCGCCAACGCCTGGATCGCCGACAAGGCCCCGTGGTCGCTGAACAAGCAGGAAGGCAAGCAGGCAGAAGTCCAGGCGATCTGCGCCACCGGCGTCAACCTGTTCCGCCAGTTGGTGATCTTCCTCAAACCGGTGCTGCCACTGCTGGCGGCCGACGCCGAGGCATTCCTCAACGTCGCCCCGTTGACCTGGAACGACCACACCACCTTGCTCAGCAACCACCAGTTGAACGAGTTCAAGCCGCTGATGACCCGTATCGACCCGGTAAAAGTCCAGGCCATGACCGACGCTTCGAAAGAAGACCTGGCCGCCAGCCAGACCGACACCGGCTCGGCTGCACCAGCGGGCAACGGTGAGTTGGCCAAAGACCCGCTTTCTCCGGAAATCGAGTTTGACGCCTTTGCCGCCGTTGACCTGCGTGTTGCGCTGATCATCAAGGCCGAAGCCGTGGAAGGTGCCGACAAGCTGCTGCGCCTGACCCTGGACATCGGTGACGAGCAGCGCAATGTGTTCTCCGGGATCAAGAGCGCGTATCCGGACCCCTCCAAGCTCGATGGTCGCCTGACCATGATGATCGCCAACCTCAAGCCACGCAAAATGAAGTTCGGTATCTCCGAAGGCATGGTGATGGCCGCTGGCCCTGGTGGTGAAGAGATCTACCTGCTCAGCCCCGATAGCGGCGCCAAGCCGGGTCAGCGCATCAAGTAACCCTGCAAATCAGCCCTGCCGTCTCGGCGACAGGGCTGTTGAGCTAGTGCCCCTTTCTCGCTTGCCGGATAATCAGGCCCTGTTTGTTTAACCGGCTTGCCAATGATCACCCCATGAATCTGATTCAACGTATCGAAGCGCTGCTGCCGCAGACCCAATGCGGAAAGTGCGGGCACCCGGGTTGCAAGCCTTACGCCGAGGGCATCGCGCAGGGCGAGGCCATCAATAAGTGCCCGCCCGGTGGGCAGGAAACCATTGCAGGCCTTGCGCTGTTGCTGCGTGTACCGGTGCTGGACCTCGACACCAGCCGTGGCGAGGCGCCAGCGCAGGTTGCGTATATCCGCGAGGCTGAGTGCATCGGGTGCACCAAGTGCATCCAGGCTTGCCCGGTAGATGCCATCGTTGGCGCCGCCAAGTTTATGCACACGGTGATTATCGATGAGTGCACGGGCTGCGACCTGTGCGTCGCACCATGTCCGGTGGACTGCATCGAGATGCGCCCGCCGATCACCGTGCTGCCTATCGTAGGTGGCCTGGCGGCCAACGACGAAGAACGTCATGACCGTGAAATCAAGCGCAACCGCGCACGGCGGCGCTTCGAGCAACGTAACGCGCGCTTGCAACGAGAAGAAGAGCACAAGCTCGCCGAACGCCTGGCCCGAGCCAGACGCGTGGTACCGGAGCCTCCCACACAGCTGGATACTCACGAGGCCGCGAGGGATGCGTCGATCAAGAAAGCCAAGATCAACGTTGCAATGAGCCGCGCCCAATTACACAAATCGCTGAAGGCATTTGGGCATCCGCCAACATTTGAGCAGCAGTCACAGTTGATCGTTCTGCAACAGCAGTTCGAAGCAGCAGAACAGGCACTGGCCGCCTTGGACCAGAACAACGCGCTCGCGACGCCGCTTCCCAGCAACAACAACGCCGCCCTCAAACGCGCCAAGATCCAGTTGGCGATGCGCCGTGCAGAGCTGAAGAAAGCCCAGGACCAACAGGGTGATGCACAACAATTGGCCGACGCAAGAAGCAAGGTCGATGAGGCCCAACGCCAGCTGGATGCCCATGGTGACTGACGCGCCCTGGGGTGGTTGATCGCCATTGCCGCCACCCGTTGATACCTGTCGGGTTTATGCTACTCGGGTCGTTGCTCGCAGGGTTCCAGGCCTGGACCCACTATTCGAAACTACGCTGATCGCCTGCAAGGAATCCTAAGCCTGATGAACGCCGCAAAACGCCTGGAAATTTTCCGCAGGTTTCACGAAGACAATCCGGAACCCAAGACCGAACTGGCCTACTCCTCGCCGTTCGAGTTGCTGATTGCGGTGATACTGTCGGCCCAGTCTACGGACGTTGGCGTCAACAAGGCCACGGCCAAGCTGTATCCCGTGGCAAACACACCAGAGGCAATCTATGCCCTGGGTGTGGACGGGTTGTCGGAGTACATCAAGACCATAGGCCTGTACAACAGCAAGGCCAAGAATGTCATCGAGACCTGCCGCCTATTGGTGGAACTGCATGGCAGCGAAGTGCCACGAACCCGCGAAGCCTTGGAAGCCCTGCCGGGCGTGGGCCGCAAAACCGCGAACGTGGTGCTCAATACCGCATTCCGACAACTGACAATGGCCGTGGACACCCACATTTTCCGGGTCAGCAATCGAACCGGCATTGCGCGCGGCAAGAACGTGGTTGAGGTGGAAAAGCAGTTGATGAAATTTGTGCCCAAGCCTTACCTGCTCGACTCCCACCACTGGCTGATCCTGCACGGGCGTTACGTTTGCCAGGCCCGCAAGCCACGCTGCGGCAGCTGCCGCATTGAAGACCTGTGCGAATACAAGGAAAAGACATCGGACGATTGAGAGCTCATTGGTTTTCTCGATCAATCGATTGAAAAAATCTTTTTTACCCGTCCATGGATTATCGTTATAAGGAGCGCCAACGGCAGTCTTACTCCGGAGTTAACGTTATGAGCACTGACAAAGAACAGTTGGATGTGGAAGACGACCTCGTTGAGTCGGATGACGATGACGCGCAAGCCCCTGTGGCCGAGGTGGCCAAGACCAATCTGAGCAAACGCCGTACTATCGACAATCTTCTGGAAGAAC
The DNA here is from genome assembly GCF_023701505.1 of Pseudomonas sp. SR18. NCBI lineage: Bacteria > Pseudomonadati > Pseudomonadota > Gammaproteobacteria > Pseudomonadales > Pseudomonadaceae > Pseudomonas > Pseudomonas sp. SR18. The sequence continues at coordinate 61,349 of NZ_JAMQAU010000009.1, forward strand.
GACGCTTGCAAAAACAACTGTCCGACTACGACTTCGATCTCTGAGGAGCGCTAGACGGCCGGAAGCCTCCCTGACGGAGGCTTTTTTATGCCGACGGTCCCGGACTATGTGCAGGCTGCCCCCCTCTATACCAAGCCATTACGCTGGGCGAGCTCGATCAGGTCCACGAGGGAACGAGCATTGAGCTTGAGCAGCAGGCGAGTCTTATAGGTGCTGACCGTCTTGTTGCTGAGGAACATTCCGTCGGCGATCTCCTTGTTGGTTCTACCCCGGGCCAATTGCTGCAACACCATCATTTCGCGACCCGACAAACGCTCGACCATATCGGCCTCGCTGGCATTGCCCATGGTAGAGCGTACCGAGTTGAGTGCCTGGTTCGGAAAGTAGCTGTAGCCCGACAACACTGCCTTGATCGCACTCAGCAGCTCGGTCAGGTCCTGTTGCTTGCACACATAGCCGGCAGCACCGGCCTGCATGCAACGCATGGAAAAATGACCAGGGGCCTGCGAGGTGAGCACCAGCACCTTGAACGGTATTGCTTGCTTGGTAGATGACAGCCGGCAAATAACTTCCAGGCCATCGAGTTTGGGAATCCCAATATCCAGTATGACAATGTCCGGCATATGCTCCCGTGCAAGTTGCAACGCATCGACACCGTTATCGGTCTCGGCAACGACCTCATAACCATGGCGTTCCATTAGCATACGCACAGCAAGACGAATGACGGGATGATCATCCACGATCAGCACTTTATTCATGAGAAAGTCCAATTTCGCTGTTCGAATTATTTAGAGCAAGCACAATAGCCTAGTCGTTTGCTAGTTGGCATAGCGCTCCCCCCCAGGCAAGAGCAAGCAGAGACCCACCCCACAGCGATAAAGGAAATGCCCTACAAAAAAACGCAGACTTGGATGTTTCCAGTTTTATAGAGCCTTTCAGACCTTTCCGGCATTTTTCATATTTTGAGTGAAATCTCCCTAGGAACCCCGACACCAAGTAACCATGCTGCACACCGCTATCAGCAAATGCCTCTTGCACATCGACTGCAGAGGCGCGGGCAGGGGTAAAAAAATCAACAGTTTCAGCTCCATTTAACATATTTATTTACATCCTTATTTCCTACAGACCCATGTGTCTTTTACATACTCCCGTAACTACATGAGTGAATTATCTGTAAGACTGGTTCCTACACATATGTAAAAAATTCATTCCTCCCTACAAAAAACGCAGATAACGCACGGCAATCAAGAGTCGAGTTTCCGAAAAGTTTGAACACTGGGTTTAAACAACCTTGAACAACACCGACTTATTTAAAATCCTGGGCAAAAAAAATGGCCCCTTGAAAACAAGGGGCCACTCTTCACAACCGGCGAAACCCTCAGAACAACGAGCGGCCTTTGTTGGCAGCGATGCGCATGCGCAATGCGTTCAACTTGATAAAGCCTGCTGCATCCGCCTGGTTATAGGCGCCGCCATCTTCTTCGAAGGTGGCGATGTTGGCGTCGAACAGCGAGTCATCGGACTTGCGACCGGTAACGATCACATTGCCCTTGTACAGCTTCAGGCGCACAACGCCATTCACGTGGGCCTGGGAGGCGTCGATCATCTGTTGCAGCATCAGACGCTCTGGGCTCCACCAGTAGCCGGTGTAGATCAGGCTGGCGTACTTGGGCATCAACTCGTCTTTGAGGTGAGCCACTTCGCGGTCCAGGGTGATGGACTCGATGGCGCGGTGAGCGCGCAGCATGATGGTGCCACCTGGAGTCTCGTAGCAGCCACGGGACTTCATGCCCACGTAGCGGTTCTCGACGATGTCGAGACGGCCAATGCCGTGTTCGCCACCGATACGGTTCAGGGTCGCAAGCACGGTGGCCGGAGTCATTTCGACGCCGTCCAGTGCGACGATGTCGCCGTTGCGGTAGGTCAGTTCCAGGTATTGCGCCTTGTCTGGAGCGTTCTCCGGGGAGACGGTCCACTTCCACATGTCTTCTTCGTGCTCGGTCCAGGTGTCTTCCAGCACGCCGCCTTCATAGGAGATGTGCAGCAGGTTGGCGTCCATCGAGTACGGGGATTTCTTCTTGCCATGACGCTCGATCGGGATTGCGTGCTTTTCAGCGTAATCCATCAGCTTTTCACGGGAGAGCAAATCCCATTCACGCCAAGGAGCAATCACTTTCACGCCAGGCTTGAGTGCGTAGGCACCCAGTTCGAAACGCACCTGGTCGTTGCCCTTGCCGGTGGCGCCATGGGAAATGGCGTCGGCGCCGGTTTCGTTGGCGATTTCGATCAGGCGCTTGGCGATCAGCGGGCGTGCGATGGAGGTACCCAGCAGGTACTCGCCTTCGTAGACGGTGTTGGCGCGAAACATCGGGAAGACGAAATCGCGGACGAATTCTTCGCGCAGGTCGTCAATGTAGATCTCTTTCACGCCCATGGCTTGCGCCTTGGCACGTGCAGGTTCGACCTCTTCGCCCTGACCCAGGTCAGCGGTGAAGGTCACCACTTCACAGTTATAAGTATCCTGCAGCCACTTGAGGATCACCGAAGTGTCCAGGCCGCCGGAATACGCGAGAACGACCTTGTTTACGTCGGCCATGCCATCACTCCACGGGGTTGTACGGAAAGGCGTCGATTCTACCGACCAAAACCGTGAAATTACAGGGGCGCGACAGCAAATGAAGATAAAGCGACAGATTATGTCGAGGGCGCGACCGACGCCCGCCCCTTAAGAAGTGTGCGCGGGGTTGCTCGGCACAGCGGCCTGGGGAGCCGGTTTCTCGGGGGCAGCCACCCGCTCAAGCTGAATATTCACCCGGCGGTTGCGCGCCCGGTTGGCGGCATTTGTATTCGGTGCCAAAGGATAGCTTTCGCCATGAAAGCGCAGGGTGATCTGGGATTCCTGGATGCCATTGGCCTTGAAGTAGTCCATCACCGCCAGTGCACGACGCCGTGATACATCGCGATTGCTCAGGCGATTGCCGCTGTTGTCCGAGTGACCGTTCAATTCGATGTGGTTGACGGTAGGGTCCGCTTTCAGGAATTCGAGAATCACCGCCAGCTTCTGCTTGGCCGCCGCGTCCAGCTCGATACCACCGCCGGGAAAACCGACTTCGGTCTGCTTGACCTGATCGTAATTCATCGGCAGCAACTTGGCCGTGCACAGCTGATAGTCACTGTAGGCCTTGTTGAATTTCACCGGCAGCAGGCGAATCTCTGAATAGCCGCCCTCGCGCCCGTAGTGACGCACGGTGGGTGAACGGCCATCGAGCAAGCCATTGAACAGGCGCCCGGCCTGGGCCTGGGAGCTGTTGAACAGCACATCGCCACTGCCTGCGCGCACGGCGCCGAGATTGATATCGCCACGACCAGGCTGCCACGGCGCCGCAGCGGCCAACAAGGTGGCGGATCCTGAGCCCAGCGAGCCGTTATAGGCTTTCAGGCGGAATGTCGCCTGCTCACCGGCCCGGCGCACGAACTCACCCGAACCGAAATCGGTGATCGGTTGGGTCAGGCGGCACTCGAACTTGTCACCCTCCACCTTCCACTCAATATTCTCCAGACGTGTCTGGAACGTGAGGGCCATTGCAGGCAGGCTGGCGAACACACTGAGCAGGGCTAGATAATGCTGGCGCACGGGAGGCTCCACTGGTTTCTACAACACTTCAAAGCGTCATACATCGATAAGGCATACGAAAGGCTATCGGATGCATCCTGCAAAACTTGATAGCGAGTGCCTGCAAGAGTCTTTTCCGGTAGCATTCCCACCAGATTGACCCGCCTGGAATCCCCAATGTCCGACCGCCTGACCCTGCTGCGTCCCGACGACTGGCATATTCATCTTCGCGATGGTGCTGCGTTGCCCCAAACCGTGGCCGATGTAGCGCGCACGTTTGGCCGCGCCATCATCATGCCTAACCTGGTACCACCGGTGCGTAACGCCGCTGAAGCCGATGCCTATCGCCAGCGTATCCTCGCTGCACGACCGGCCGGCAGCCGCTTCGAACCATTGATGGTGCTCTACCTCACCGACCGCACCCAGCCCGAAGAAATTCGCGAGGCCAAGGCCAGCGGTTATGTACACGCCGCCAAGCTGTACCCGGCTGGCGCGACCACCAACTCCGATTCCGGCGTGACCAGCATCGACAAGATCCTGCCCGCCATCGAAGCCATGGCCGAAGTCGGCATGCCGCTGCTGATCCACGGTGAAGTCACCCGTGGCGACGTGGACGTGTTCGATCGCGAGAAGGTCTTCATCGACGAGCACATGCGCCGCGTGGTCGAGTTGTTCCCGACCCTCAAGGTGGTGTTCGAGCACATCACCACGGCCGATGCCGTGCAGTTCGTCACCGAGGCCTCGGCCAACGTCGGCGCAACCATCACCGCGCATCACCTGCTCTATAACCGCAACCATATGCTGGTGGGCGGGATTCGGCCGCACTTCTATTGCCTGCCGATCCTCAAGCGCAATACCCACCAGGTGGCGCTGCTGGATGCCGCGACCAGCGGGAACCCGAAGTTCTTCCTTGGCACTGACTCGGCGCCCCACGCCCAGCACGCCAAGGAAGCCGCGTGTGGCTGTGCCGGTTGCTACACCGCGTATGCCGCCATCGAGCTGTACGCCGAAGCGTTCGAACAACGCAATGCTCTGGATAAACTCGAAGGTTTCGCCAGCCTCAACGGCCCACGTTTCTATGGCCTGCCGGCGAATACCGACCGCATCACCCTGGTCCGGGAAGACTGGACCGCCCCTGCCAGCCTGCCATTTGGCGAGCTGACCGTTATCCCGCTGCGCGCCGGTGAAACACTGCGCTGGCGCCTGCTGGAGGAAAGCAAGTGAGTGAAGACCATTACGATGACGACCAGGAACACGGTGGCGGTGGTTCACGCCACCCGATGGCCGAACGTTTCCGCGGCTACCTGCCTGTCGTTATCGACGTAGAAACCGGCGGCTTCAATTGCGCCACCGATGCGCTGCTGGAAATTGCCGCGACGACCATCGGCATGGATGAACAGGGCTTCGTTTATCCAGAACACACCCATTTCTTCCGCGTCGAGCCGTTTGAAGGTGCCAACATCGAAGCGGCAGCCCTGGAGTTCACCGGGATCAAGCTGGATCACCCCTTGCGCATGGCCGTCAGCGAAGAAGCGGCACTGACCGACATTTTCCGTGGCGTTCGCAAGGCGTTGAAGGCCAATGGCTGCAAGCGTGCGATCCTGGTGGGGCATAACAGCAGCTTCGACCTGGGCTTCCTGAATGCTGCCGTGGCCCGCCTGGACATGAAGCGCAACCCGTTTCATCCGTTCTCCAGCTTCGACACCGCCACCCTGGCTGGCCTGGCTTATGGCCAGACCGTACTGGCCAAGGCGTGCCAGGCCGCCGGTATCGACTTCGATGGTCGCGAAGCCCACTCGGCGCGCTACGACACCGAGAAGACCGCTGATCTGTTCTGCGGCATCGTCAACCGCTGGAAACAAATGGGCGGTTGGGAAGACTTCGGCGACTGAGGCTGACTCGAACGGGCTTTCATGGCTAGGCGAGCTTGTCGTGGTGAGCGAGCTTGCTCGCTCACCACAACTAAAGGTCAAAACCCGCACATAAAAAAAACCGGCCCTCACAGGCCGGTTTTTTTTCACCGCGAATCTGGCTTACAGCTTGCCAGCGTTCTCGGTCAGGTAAGCCGCAACGCCTTCTGGCGAAGCGTTCATGCCTTTGTCGCCTTTCTTCCAGTTGGCAGGGCAAACTTCGCCGTGCTCTTCGTGGAATTGCAGCGCGTCAACCAGGCGGATCAGCTCTTCCATGTTACGGCCCAGCGGCAGGTCGTTGATGATCTGCGAGCGAACAACGCCCTTGTCGTCGATCAGGAACGCGCCACGGAAGGCAACGCCGCCTTCAGACTCAACGTCGTAGGCCTTGGCGATGTCGTGCTTCATGTCAGCAGCCATGGTGTATTTGACTTTGCCGATGCCGCCATCGTTGATGGCGGTGTTGCGCCAGGCGTTGTGGGTGAAATGGGAGTCGATGGAAACAGCAACCACTTCAACGTTACGCGCCTTGAAATCGTCCATGCGGTGGTCCAGCGCGATCAGCTCCGAAGGGCAGACGAAGGTGAAGTCCAACGGGTAGAAGAACACCAGGCCGTATTTGCCTTTGATGGCTTCAGACAGCTTGAAGCTGTCTACGATTTCGCCATTGCCGAGGACGGCTGGTACGTCGAAATCCGGGGCTTGTTTGCCGACGAGTACGCTCATTGGGTATCTCCTGATGGGGGTGACTTGAAGTAAAAGGATCCCTTCCAGTGTGTCGTGGGTAAACGACAACGCTGTGACGGGATCACGCTTCGTGAAGACCGACCATCATACACGGCTCGGGAAAAAACCGTTCGTCAGCGGGTAATCATTCTGACCAGAGAAAGACAGAATCTACTTTGACAATCATTCTCGTTAACATTAAGATCCATCGCACTTAAGCCTTAACCCGCGACGGTTCTCCCTTATGTATGTGTGCCTGTGTACTGGCGTCACCGACGGACAAATCCGCGAAGCAATCTATGAAGGTTGCTGCAGCTACAAGGAAGTGCGTGAAACCACCGGCGTTGCCAGCCAATGTGGCAAATGTGCTTGCCTCGCCAAGCAAGTGGTTCGGGAAACCCTGACGCAGCTGCAGACAGCCCAGGCCGCGCTCCCGTACTCAGCAGAATTTACACACGCTTAAAACAGCGTGTTTTAAAGAACCGGACTTAGTGTCCGGTTTTTTTATGCCTGTAATTCAATTAGTTAGCGTCAAGACGCGGAACACAAACATTCTTATTCCGATTAATTTTCATTTATTATTCAATAACTTAGGTTTGACACTAGGGTTTTCGCCGCTCAAACTCCGCCCTATATACAGCTATTACAGGGCAGGACCCCAGTCATGAAAGGCGACATCTCAGTCATCCAGCAACTCAACAAAATCCTTGCCAATGAACTGGTCGCGATCAATCAGTACTTCCTGCATGCGCGCATGTATGACGACTGGGGCCTGGAAAAGCTCGGCAAGCGCGAATACAAAGAATCCATCAAGGCGATGAAGGACGCAGACGCGCTGATCAAGCGCATCCTGTTCCTCGAAGGCCTGCCGAACGTGCAGGACCTGGGTAAGCTGAACATCGGCGAGCACACCCAGGAAATGATCGGCAGCGACCTTGGTTTTGAACGCAAGAGCCACAGCGACCTCAAGGCCGCCATCGCTCACTGCGAAGCCCAGGGCGACTTCGGCAGCCGCGAGCTGCTGGAAGATATCCTGGAAGACCAGGAAGAACACATCGACTGGCTGGAAACCCAGCTGGGCCTGATCGACAAGGTCACCCTGGAAAATTACCTGCAATCGCAGATGGGTGAATAACCCGCTCTCGCAGGCGTAAAAAAGCCCCGCTCTCTCACGAGAAGCGGGGCTTTTTATTGCAGGCGAATCAGGCGTCGGTCTTTGCCGCTGCGTCTTTGATCAGCGCCTGCAACGAACCATCAGCTGCCATTTCAGTGATGATATCGCTACCGCCAACCAGCTCACCGGCTACCCACAGTTGCGGGAAGGTCGGCCAGTTGGCGTACTTTGGCAGGTTGGCGCGGATTTCAGGGTTTTGCAGGATATCCACATAAGCGAACTTCTCGCCGCACGCCATCACAGCCTGGGACGCCTTCGCGGAGAAACCGCACTGAGGAGCGTTCGGAGCGCCCTTCATGTAAAGCAGAATGGTGTTGTTGGCAATCTGCTCTTTGATCGTTTCGATGATATCCATGGAACACCTCGGCTGGAACTTTGCGACTCACAGGTCGGCACGGTGGCGCATTGTAACGCAAAATTCCAGCCGGGTGCTCAGGCGGCTGCTACCTGGACCGGAACCCCATTGAGCGCAGCGTTGCCCGATAACTCATCCAACTGCCGTTCGTCGGTCAAATCATTCGCACTCGCCCCCGGTTGCGCACTGGCAATGCTCATCTGCACGCCTGGTCGGCCATGGCCCCAGCCATGGGGCAGGCTGACGACACCGGGCATCATCTCTAGGCTGGCCAGCACTTGCACCTCGATCATGCCGATGCGCGAACTCACGCGCACCCGCTGACCGTCACTCAGTTGCCGGCTGACCAGATCATCGGGATGCATCAACAATTGATGCCGGGGCTTGCCCTTCACCAGGCGATGATAGTTATGCATCCAGGAATTATTGCTGCGCACATGCCGACGGCCGATCAGCAGCAGTTCGCCAGGCCCAGGCAGCGGCTGCGCTGCGAAGCGCGCCAGGTCAGCAAGAATCACCGCTGGCGCAGCCTGCACCGTGCCATCTGCAGTTTTCAGTCGCGCAGCGAGATTGGGCTGCAAAGGCCCCAAATCCACACCATGGGGATGATCGGCCAGCATCGCCACCGACAGCTTATGACTGGACCCATCACCGTACGCCCCGGCACGTAGTCCAAAGTCGATCATCTTGGCCGGCGGCATCGTCGGTTTAAGCACCGCCCCCGTCTGCGCCGCAAAGGCCGTGGCCAGGCCGACGAAAATTTCCCAGTCATGCAACGCCCCAGCAGGCTTGGGCAGGATCGCGCGGTTGAAACGGGTGACGTTACGCACCGCAAACATGTTGAAGGTGGTGTCGTAGTGATCGTTTTCCAGCGCGGAGGTGGACGGCAGGATCAGATCGGCATAGCGCGTCGTTTCGTTGATATAGAGGTCGACGCTGACCATGAACTCCAACCCGTCCAGCGCCTGCTCCAACTGGCGACCATTGGGCGTCGACAGCACCGGATTGCCCGCCACGGTGATGAGTGCGCGGATCTGTCCTTCGCCTTCGGTAAGCATTTCTTCAGCCAGCGCCGACACCGGCAACTCGCCACCGTACTCCGGACGCCCGGAAACCCGGCTCTGCCAGCGGTTGAAATGCCCGCCACCGGTCGACGCCACCAGGTCCACCGCAGGTGAGGTGCACAAAGCGCCGCCGACCCGGTCCAGATTGCCGGTGACCAGGTTGATCAATTGCACCAACCAATGGCACAGCGTGCCAAACGCCTGGGTCGACACGCCCATGCGTCCGTAACACACGGCCTTGTCCGCGGCGGCAAAGTCCCGCGCCAATTGGCGGATCTGCTCGGCGGGCACCGCACACTGGCGGCTCATGGCCTCGGCAGTAAACCCAGCGATCGAACGGCGTACGTCCTCAAGACCTTCCACCGGTAAATGGCTGGTGCGTGTCAGGCCCTCAGTAAACAAGGTGTTGAGCACGCCAAACAACAGCGCCGCATCGCCGCCCGGCCGTACGAACAGGTGCTGGTCAGCCATGGCCGCCGTCTCACTGCGCCGAGGGTCAACCACCACGACTTTGCCGCCCCTGGCCTGAATGGCCTTGAGGCGCTTCTCCACATCCGGCACCGTCATGATGCTGCCGTTGGACGCCAGCGGGTTGCCGCCCAGGATCAACATAAAGTCGGTATGGTCGATGTCCGGGATCGGCAGCAGCAGGCCATGGCCGTACATCAGGTGGCTGGTGAGGTGATGGGGCAACTGATCCACCGAGGTCGCCGAAAACCGATTGCGCGTCTTGAGCAAGCCGAGGAAGTAGTTGCTGTGGGTCATCAGCCCATAGTTGTGCACGCTGGGGTTGCCCTGATACACCGCCACCGCATTCTGCCCGTGGCGGGCCTGGATGCCGGCCAGCCGCTCGGCTACAAGCGCAAAGGCCTCGTCCCACGGGATCGGCTGCCATTCGCTGCCCACCCGCAACATGGGCTGGTGGAGGCGGTCCGGGTCATTCTGAATATCCTGCAACGCCACCGCCTTGGGGCAGATGTGACCCCGACTGAACGTGTCCAGCGCGTCGCCCTTGATCGAGGTGATCGCCAGGCTACCGTCTTCGGCTTGGGTGGTTTCCAGGGTCAGGCCACAAATGGCTTCACACAGATGGCAAGCACGGTGGTGGAGAGTCTTGGTCATGGCCAGTCTCTTTATAGGGGCTTTGATCTGACTATGAGCCGCGACCATGACGGGCGCCAGCATCGTTCGTCCCGTGAATCGCCGGCCATCAGGCCAAGCCATGACCAAACATGAGCAAATGTTACGAAACCCCGCCCACAGCCTCCGAAACCGACTCAGCCTGATCCAAGCCCGCCCCCGCGCATTGCAAAAGGTTGCGACGCCAGTGTACAAATGGCCCGCTGCTGTCAGGAATTCGTCTTCAAAAGCGCTCTCGCGCCCTTCTTGAACACCCCTAAAAACGTAGCCCTATTGGTAAGACGCGACATTTAATGTCAATATCGCGCCTTCCCCTATTTCGTCGCCCCGTGCGGCTTTCGCCGCAGGTCTCGCCCGTTGTCACAATAAACAAGGCTTTGAGTATCTGCGGTCTGTTGCAAAAAGGTAGTTAATGATGAGCGCAAGGCACTTTCTCTCCCTGATGGATTGCACGCCCGAAGAGCTGGTCAGCGTGATCCGTCGAGGCATTGAGCTTAAAGACCTGCGTAACCGCGGCGTACTGTTCGAGCCTTTGAAAAACCGCGTTCTCGGCATGATTTTCGAGAAGTCGTCGACCCGCACCCGTGTGTCCTTTGAAGCCGGCATGATCCAGTTGGGTGGCCAAGCTATCTTTCTGTCCTCGCGCGACACTCAATTGGGCCGTGGCGAACCAGTCGCCGACAGCGCCCGTGTCATGTCGCGCATGCTCGATGCGGTGATGATCCGCACATTTGCCCATAGCACCGTTACCGAATTTTCCGCCAACTCACGGGTTCCAGTGATCAACGGCCTCTCCGATGACCTGCACCCCTGCCAGTTGCTGGCTGACATGCAGACGTTCCTGGAACATCGCGGCTCGATCCAAGGCAAAACCGTGGCCTGGATCGGCGACGGCAACAACATGTGCAACAGCTATATAGAAGCGGCGATTCAGTTCGACTTCCAGCTGCGCATTGCCTGCCCGGAAGGCTACGAGCCGGATGCGCGCTTCCTGGCGCTGGCTGGCGATCGCGTCACCCTCGTGCGCGACCCACGTGAAGCCGTACTCGGCGCGCATCTGGTCAGCACCGACGTCTGGACCTCCATGGGCCAGGAAGACGAAACCGCCAAGCGCCTGGCCCTGTTCGCACCATTCCAGGTGAACCGCGCTTTGCTCGACCTGGCCGCGCCGGATGTGCTGTTCATGCACTGCCTGCCCGCCCACCGGGGTGAAGAAATCAGCCTCGACCTGCTTGACGATGAGCGTTCGGTCGCCTGGGACCAAGCCGAAAACCGTCTGCACGCCCAGAAGGCCCTGCTCGAATTCCTCGTCCCACCGTCGTACCACCACGCATGAGCCAGCCCCTTCTGCTGAACCTGCGCAATCTGGCATGCGGCTATCAAGATCAACGGGTGGTGCAGAACCTCAATCTGCACCTCAACGCGGGTGATATCGGTTGCCTGCTCGGTTCCTCGGGCTGCGGCAAAACCACCACCTTGCGTGCCATTGCAGGCTTTGAGCCAGTGCACGATGGCGAAATCAGCCTGGCGGGCGAAGTGATCTCCAGTGCCGGTTTTACCCTGGCACCGGAGAAACGTCGCATCGGTATGGTGTTTCAGGACTACGCGCTGTTTCCCCACCTCAGCGTGGCCGACAACATCGCGTTCGGTATCCGCAAGCATCCGCAAAAGGACCGCGTAGTCGCCGAACTGCTGGAGCTGGTCAACCTGAAGAACCTGGGCAAGCGCTTCCCCCACGAACTGTCCGGCGGCCAGCAGCAACGTGTCGCCCTCGCCCGCGCCCTCGCCCCGGAGCCGCAACTGCTGCTGCTGGACGAACCCTTCTCCAACCTCGATGGCGAACTGCGGCGCAAGCTCAGCCATGAGGTGCGCGACATCCTCAAGGCACGCGGCACCAGTGCGATCCTGGTCACCCATGATCAGGAAGAAGCCTTCGCCGTCAGCGATCAAGTGGGTGTGTTCAAGGAAGGCCGGCTGGAGCAGTGGGACACGCCCTACAACCTCTACCACGAACCGCAGACACCTTACGTCGCGAGCTTTATCGGCCAGGGTTATTTCATTCGTGGCCAACTGAGCTCGCCCGAATCCGTCAGCACCGAACTGGGTGACCTGCGCGGCAATCGCGCCTACACCTGGCCGACCGGTGGCGCGGTGGATGTACTGCTGCGCCCGGATGACATCGTCTATGCGCCGGACAGCGCGTTGAAAGCACGGATCGTCGGCAAGACGTTCCTCGGCGCATCGACCTTGTACCGCTTGCAACTGCCGACTGGCGCGCAACTGGAATCGATTTTCCCCAGCCATGCCGATCATCAGGTAGGGGCGGATGTGGGGATTCGCGTGGCGGCTGAACATCTGGTGCTGTTTCAGGCCTCGGGCAGCGTTGCCGCGCAGATCCCTCAAGCCGAATCCGGCGTACGACGCCACAGCCCGACCTGAAAACACAGAGAACACATGTGGGAGGGAGCTTGCCCCCTCCCACATTGGAGTTCACCGGAGCCTGAGATTACTCCCTGCCAATCGGCGCGAACTTGGCCTGGGTGTGTTCAGCCAGCACCTGCGCCGACAGCTCCACCTCCAGCCCCCTTCTCCCCGCACTGACAAAAATCGTTGCAAACGGCTGCGCCGTCACATCGATAAATGTGCGCAGACGCTTCTTCTGCCCCAGCGGGCTGATGCCGCCCAACAGGTAGCCGGTAGAACGCTGGGCCGCAGCCGGATCGGCCATTTCTACTTTTTTCACCCCCGCCGCCTGCGCCAAGGCTTTCAAGTCCAGACTTCCGACGACCGGCACCACCGCCACCAATAATTCGCCCTTTTCACTGCTGGCCAATAAGGTCTTGAACACCTGCGCCGGGTCTAGGCTCAATTTCTCTGCGGCTTCCAGACCATAGGAAGCGGCCTTGGGATCGTGTTCATAACTGTGGATGCGATGTTCGGCGCGAACTTTTTTCAACAAATCCAATGCGGGGGTCATGACGTCTCCGGCGGTGCCTAACAGATGGCCAATTCTAGGCCAAGCCCACGTAAAACGCTCTAGTGCGCACCTCTCTCCAGCCGATAGTCCATGGAGCAAGCATGATCATTCATCAAACCCATAGTTAGAAAGTGACTGACCGTTCACTTTCGACCTTTGACAGCGGTCATTCTTGTCTATATTTTTTCGCTTACGAACACTGTACGAATGTTCCTACAGCGCTCCAGCAGTAAGCCGTGCCTTGGATGGGGATCCTCGTCACGGTGAAAATCGCGCAACCGTCCGTTGAGGCGGTGCGCCAGACAAGAACAACAATCGAGGTTTTCCATGACAACTGCTCTTCAACAGCCTTCACTTTCGAGCCAATGCATGGCCGAATTCCTGGGGACTGCGCTTCTGATCTTCTTCGGTACAGGATGTGTCGCTGCGCTCAAGGTCGCGGGTGCCAGCTTTGGTCTGTGGGAAATCAGCATTATCTGGGGGATCGGCGTCAGCATGGCGATCTACCTGAGCGCCGGTATTTCCGGGGCTCACCTCAATCCAGCCGTCAGCATCGCCCTGTGCCTTTTCGCCGATTTCGAAAAGCGCAAACTGCCTTTCTATATCCTTGCCCAAGTGGCAGGCGCGTTCTGCTCCGCTGCGCTGGTGTACACGCTCTACAGCAATCTGTTTTTCGATTACGAACAAACCCACCATCTGGTGCGCGGTACCCAGGCCAGCCTGGAATTGGCCTCAGTGTTCTCCACGTATCCACATGCGCTGCTGAGTACTGCACAGGCGTTCCTGGTGGAAATGGTCATCACCGCCATCCTGATGGGCGTGATCATGGCCCTGACCGATGACAACAATGGCTTGCCACGCGGCCCGTTGGCTCCGCTGCTGATCGGCCTGCTGATTGCAGTGATTGGCAGTGCCATGGGGCCGTTGACCGGCTTTGCGATGAACCCGGCGCGGGATTTCGGGCCCAAGCTGATGACCTTTTTCGCGGGTTGGGGTGAAATGGCCTTTACTGGCGGGCGCGATATTCCTTACTTCCTCGTACCCGTTTTCGCGCCGATTGTCGGCGCATGCCTGGGTGCTGCGGCCTATCGCGGGCTGATTGCCCGTCATCTGCCGAGCGCCGCACCTGCTGTAGCTGAAACCCAAGACACCGCCGTCACTGGCGAAACCCGTATTTCCTGATAAGACCGCCTGGCCCCTACTGCCCTTTTAGTGGCCCAGGCTGTTGATCCACTCCCTTATTTCTCGTCCAAGGCAATCGACATGACCGACATTCAGAATAAGAACTACATCATTGCCCTTGATCAGGGCACCACCAGTTCGCGGGCGATCATCTTTGATCGTGACGCTAACGTGGTCTGCACCGCCCAGCGTGAATTCGCTCAGCACTACCCGCAAGCTGGCTGGGTCGAACACGATCCGATGGAAATCTTCGCCACCCAGAGCGCGGTCATGGTCGAAGCCCTGGCCCAGGCTGGTCTGCACCATGACCAGGTCGCCGCCATCGGTATCACCAACCAGCGTGAAACCACCGTGGTGTGGGACAAAATCACCGGGCGCCCGATCTACAACGCCATCGTCTGGCAATGTCGCCGCAGCACCGAGATCTGCCAGCAGCTCAAGCGTGACGGCCACGAACAGTACATCAGCGACACCACCGGCCTGGTCACCGACCCGTACTTCTCCGGCACCAAGCTCAAGTGGATCCTCGATAACGTCGAAGGCAGCCGCGAGCGCGCACGCAACGGCGAGCTGCTGTTCGGCACCGTGGACAGCTGGCTGATCTGGAAATTTACCGGCGGCAAGACCCACGTCACCGATTACACCAACGCGTCACGCACCATGCTCTTCAACATCCACACGTTGGAGTGGGACGCGAAGATGCTGGAGATCCTCGACGTTCCGCGCGAAATGCTGCCGGAAGTGAAATCCTCCTCGGAAATCTATGGCCGCACCAAAAGCGGCATTGCCATTGGCGGTATTGCCGGTGACCAGCAAGCGGCGCTGTTCGGCCAGATGTGCGTGGAAGCCGGCCAGGCCAAGAACACCTACGGCACCGGCTGCTTCCTGCTGATGAACACCGGCGACAAAGCGGTGAAATCCAAGCACGGCATGTTGACCACCATCGCCTGCGGCCCGCGTGGCGAAGTGGCTTACGCCCTGGAAGGCGCGGTCTTCAACGGTGGTTCCACCGTGCAGTGGCTGCGCGATGAACTGAAGATCATCGCCGACGCCACCGACACCGAATACTTCGCCGGCAAGGTCAAGGACAGCAATGGTGTGTATCTGGTCCCAGCCTTCACCGGCCTGGGCGCTCCGTACTGGGACCCCTACGCCCGTGGCGCGCTGTTCGGCCTGACCCGTGGCGTACGTGTTGATCACATTATTCGTGCAGCCCTGGAGTCGATTGCCTACCAGACCCGCGACGTTCTCGACGCCATGCAGCAGGACTCCGGCGAACGCCTCAAAGCCCTGCGTGTGGACGGCGGCGCGGTCGCCAACAACTTCCTGATGCAGTTCCAGGCCGACATCCTCGGCACCCAGGTCGAGCGCCCGCAAATGCGCGAGACCACGGCATTGGGCGCCGCCTACCTGGCAGGCCTGGCCTGTGGTTTCTGGGGCAGCCTGGACGAGTTGCGTGGCAAGGCGGTGATCGAGCGCGAATTCGAACCACAGCTGGATGAAGCGGCCAAAGAGAAACTCTACGCCGGATGGCAAAAAGCCGTCAGCCGCACCCGCGATTGGGAACCGCACGAAGGCGCCGAATAAGCCAAGCGCCGGTTGTAACTGGTCGGGAGCAGATTCCTGCGTCATCATGGGCCACTTTTGTATGGCAGCCCAAAGGACGCCCCATGAATCTGCCTCCCCGCCAACAACAAATCCTCGAACTGGTCCGCGAACGCGGCTACGTGAGTATCGAGGAAATGGCGCAGTTGTTCGTTGTCACCCCGCAAACCATCCGCCGCGATATCAACCAGCTGGCGGACGCCAATCTGCTGCGCCGCTACCACGGCGGCGCAGCCTATGACTCCAGCGTTGAAAACACCGCGTACGCCATGCGTGCCGACCAGATGCGCGACGAGAAACAGCGCATCGGCGAAGCCATCGCCGCGCAAATCCCCGATCACGCCTCGCTGTTCATCAATATCGGCACCACGACCGAGTCCATCGCCCGTGCGCTGCTCAATCACAACCACCTGAAAATCATCACCAACAACCTCAACGTCGCCACCATGCTCAGCGCCAAGGATGACTTCGACGTGCTGCTGACCGGCGGTAACGTAAGGCGTGACGGCGGCGTGGTGGGCCAGGCCAGCGTGGACTTCATCAACCAGTTCAAGGTCGACTTTGCCTTGGTCGGTATCAGCGGCATTGATGAAGACGGCAGCCTGCTGGATTTCGATTACCAGGAAGTCAGGGTTTCCCAAGCGATCATCGCCAATGCGCGCCAGGTGATCCTGGCGGCCGACTCCAGCAAATTCGGGCGCAACGCCATGATTCGCCTGGGGCCGATCAGCCTGGTGGACTGTTTGGTGACCGACCAGCAGCCGGTGCCGGCGTTGGTGCAGTTGCTCAATGAGCATAAGGTTCGGCTGGAAGTCGTGTAGCGCCTGCAACACCGCCATCGGGGGCAAGCCCCCTCCCACCTTTGAATGTGCACACCGATCAAAATGTGGGAGGGGGCTTGCCCCCGATTGCGATCTATCCGACACCCACCCTCCAAGAATCATGTTCACAATTCTTCCTTTCCCTACCCTTTGATGAGTTTTTTCAATCAAAGTCGGGTGGCTGTGCCCGCGTTTATCAGCTACCATTTTCGCAAATGAACATTAATGTTCGAATTCAAAGACGAAAAAATCGCGAGGCCAGCCGATGAACCCTTCCACCTTGCCTGCTCCACCGCTTGCCGAAATCTATGACGTTGCCGTGATCGGCGGCGGGATCAACGGCGTCGGCATAGCAGCGGACGCAGCCGGTCGCGGTTTGTCGGTGTTCCTTTGCGAAAAGGACGACCTGGCCAGCCACACCTCCTCCGCCAGCAGCAAGCTGATCCACGGTGGCCTGCGCTACCTGGAGCATTACGAATTCCGCCTGGTGCGTGAAGCGCTGGCCGAACGTGAAGTGCTGCTGGCCAAGGCCCCGCACATCGTCAAGCAGATGCGCTTTGTATTGCCGCACCGCCCGCATCTGCGCCCGGCGTGGATGATCCGCGCAGGCCTGTTCCTGTACGACCACCTGGGCAAGCGTGAAAAGCTCGCCGGCTCCAAAAGCCTCAAGTTCGGCGCCGACAGCCCGTTGAAAAGCGAAATCACCAAGGGTTTCGAGTATTCCGACTGCTGGGTCGATGACGCCCGCCTGGTCGTACTCAACGCCATGGCCGCCCGTGAAAAAGGCGCGCACATCCACACCCAGACCCGTTGCATCAGCGCACACCGCAGCAACGGCATGTGGGACATGAACATGGAACGCGCCGATGGCAGCCTCTTCTCGATCCGCGCCCGCGCGCTGGTGAATGCCGCTGGCCCGTGGGTCGCCAAATTCATCAAGGACGACCTGAAGCTGGATTCGCCCTACGGCATCCGCCTGATCCAGGGCAGCCACCTGATCGTGCCGAAACTGTACGAGGGCGCCCACGCGCACATCCTGCAGAACGAAGACCAACGCATCGTTTTCACCATTCCGTACCTGAACCACCTGACCATCATCGGCACCACTGACCGCGAATACACCGGCGACCCGGCGAAAGTGGCGATCACCGAAGGTGAAACCGACTACATGCTCAAGGTGGTCAACGCACACTTCAAGAAGCAACTGAGCCGCGATGACATCGTCCACACCTACTCAGGCGTGCGTCCGCTGTGCAACGACGAGTCGGATAACCCATCGGCCATCACCCGCGATTACACCTTGTCACTGTCTGGTGGTTCGGGCGAGGCGCCGATCCTGTCGGTGTTTGGCGGCAAGCTGACCACCTATCGCAAGCTTGCCGAGTCGGCGATGGCGCAATTGGCCCCGTACTTCACCCAGATGCGCCCGAGCTGGACCGCCAAGGCCAGCCTGCCGGGCGGCGAAAACATGACCACGCCAGAAGCGCTGGCCGAAGCGATTCGCAGCAAATTCGACTGGGTGCCAAGCGAAATCGCACGCCGCTGGTCCACCACTTACGGCAGCCGCAGCTGGCGCCTGCTGGAGGGTGTGCAATCGCTGGCCGACCTCGGCGACCACTTGGGTGGTGGCCTGTATACCCGCGAAGTCGACTACCTGTGTGCTGAAGAATGGGCGACCCAACCGCAGGACGTGCTGTGGCGCCGCACCAAGCTTGGCCTGTTCACCACCCCGCAAGAGCAGGACAACCTGCAACGCTATCTGTCCCAGGTTGAGCAGAACCGCAGCAAGATCCAGGCGGCCTGACAGACGCATCGTACAAAAGCCCCTGCGCCGTGAGGCCCAGGGGCTTTTTTATGCTGGCCAGATCATTCGGTTTTCCGAACGCGACACCCCAGCCTAGTCGGTTTGCCGGATTAAACAGTTACATATTTACCGTAACACAAAGTTAATAACCATATAAATCAACCAGTTAAGCTTTTACGCCTGGCCTGGCACGACTCATGCTCTACACTCTTGGACGATTGCCTGGGACGCCTCAGGAGCCGTCAAGGGCATTCGCTGTACAAGAGAGCCGTCTAACTGGCTTCATAAAAAAAACAAATGTCGAGGAAGTATTGATGCGCATCGTTCCCCATATCCTGGGCGCAGCTATCGCTGCTGCTCTGATCAGCACTCCAGTTTTTGCCGCCGAACTCACCGGCACACTGAAGAAAATCAACGACTCCGGCACCATCACCCTCGCTCACCGCGACAGCTCCATTCCGTTTTCCTACATCGCGGATGGTTCGGGCAAACCCGTTGGTTACTCCCACGACATTCAAGTGGCTGTCGTTGAGCAACTGAAAAAAGACCTGAACAAGCCCGACCTGAAGACCAAGTACAACCTGGTCACTTCGCAAACCCGTATCCCGCTGATCCAGAACGGCACTGCGGACCTTGAGTGCGGCTCCACCACCAACAACACCGAGCGCGCCCAGCAAGTCGACTTCACCGTCAACATCTTCGAAATCGGCACCCGCCTGCTGGTCAAGAAAGACAAGGAAGGCAAGCCTTCCTACGCTGACTTCGCTGACCTCAAAGGCAAGAACGTCGTGACCACCGCCGGCACCACGTCCGAGCGCATCATCAAAGCGATGAACGCCGACAAGCAGATGGGCATGAACGTCATCTCCGCCAAAGACCACGGCGAATCCTTCCAGATGCTCGAAAGCGGCCGCGCCGTTGCGTTCATGATGGACGACGCCCTGCTGGCCGGCGAAGAAGCCAAGGCCAAGAAGCCGGATGATTGGGTCATCACCGGTACTCCGCAGTCCTTCGAAGCCTACGCTTGCATGGTTCGCAAAGGCGACCCGGACTTCAAGAAAGCCGTGGATGACGCCATTGTCGCCCTGTACAAGTCCGGCGAGATCAACAAGATCTACGCCAAATGGTTCGAAAGCCCGATCCCACCGAAAGGCCTGAACCTGAACTTCCCGATGAGCGACAAAGTCAAGGATCTGATCGCTAACCCTAGCGACAAACCAGCGCCAGAAGTAAAAATCTGATACCTGACTAAGCTTATGTCCTGAGGGAGCAACCCTCCCTCAGGCGTCTGTAATTACCTGCTGGCTTTAACTTGGAACACTCGACCTGGCGGTTTTCGAGCCGATCGCGTGTGCCTGGCGTTCATCGTCAGGTGGGAATGGATTTTCCCCAAGCGGGTGCTTGTACATCGATCGACTTCGAGGGGAGACCCTAATGAATTACAACTGGGACTGGGGCGTGTTCTTCAAGTCCACCGGCGTGGGCAGCGAGACTTATCTCGACTGGTACATCGCCGGCCTGGGCTGGACCATTGCCATCGCTGTCGTGGCGTGGATTATCGCCTTGCTGCTGGGCTCCATTCTGGGGGTCATGCGCACGGTGCCAAACCGCCTCGTATCGGGCATCGCGACCTGCTACGTGGAACTGTTTCGTAACGTGCCGCTGCTGGTTCAGCTGTTCATCTGGTATTTCCTGATACCCGACCTGCTGCCGCAAAACCTGCAGGACTGGTACAAACAGGACCTCAACCCGACCACCTCGGCCTACCTGAGCGTCGTCGTGTGCCTGGGCCTGTTCACCGCTGCCCGTGTGTGTGAGCAAGTGCGCACCGGCATCCAGGCGCTGCCACGGGGCCAAGAGGCCGCTGCGCGCGCCATGGGCTTCAAGCTGCCGCAGATCTACTGGAACGTGCTGCTGCCCCAGGCCTACCGCATCATCATTCCGCCGCTTACCTCGGAATTCCTCAACGTGTTCAAGAACTCCTCCGTGGCGTCCTTGATCGGCCTGATGGAACTGCTGGCGCAAACCAAGCAGACCGCCGAATTCTCGGCCAACCTGTTTGAAGCCTTCACCCTGGCTACGCTGATCTACTTCACCCTGAACATGAGCCTTATGCTGCTGATGCGTGTGGTCGAGAAGAAAGTCGCGGTGCCCGGCCTGATCTCCGTGGGGGGTAAATAATGGAACTCGATTTCAGCGGCATCATCCCCGCCATCCCGGGCCTGTGGAACGGCATGGTCATGACCCTGCAGTTGATGGTCATGGGCGTGATCGGCGGCATCGCACTGGGGACGATCCTGGCGCTGATGCGCCTGTCGTCCAGCAAACTGCTGTCGCGCGTGGCCGGCGCCTACGTGAACTACTTCCGCTCGATCCCGCTGCTGCTGGTGATCACCTGGTTCTACCTGGCGGTGCCGTTCGTGTTGCGCTGGATCACCGGCGAAGACACCCCGATCGGTGCGTTCACCTCCTGCGTCGTGGCCTTCATGATGTTCGAAGCCGCTTACTTCTGTGAGATCGTGCGGGCCGGCGTGCAGTCGATCCCCAAGGGCCAGATGGGCGCAGCACAAGCGATGGGCATGACCTATGGCCAGACCATGCGCCTGATCATCCTGCCCCAGGCGTTCCGCAAGATGACCCCGTTGCTGCTGCAACAGAGCATCATCCTGTTCCAGGACACCTCGCTGGTCTACACCGTGGGCCTGGTGGACTTCCTCAACTCCGCCCGCTCCAACGGCGACATCATCGGCCGCTCCAATGAGTTCCTGATCTTTGCCGGTGTCGTCTACTTCATCATCAGCTTTTCCGCCTCGCTGCTGGTCAAGCGTCTGCAAAAAAGGTTTGCCGTATGATCTCTATCAAGAACATCAACAAGTGGTATGGCGACTTCCAGGTGCTGACCGATTGCAGCACTGATGTCAAAAAAGGCGAAGTGATCGTGGTGTGCGGGCCTTCGGGCTCGGGTAAGTCCACGCTGATCAAGTGCGTCAACGCGCTGGAACCCTTCCAGAAGGGCGACATCGTGGTCGACGGCACCTCCATCGCCGACCCGAAGACCAACCTGCCGAAATTGCGTTCGCGCGTGGGCATGGTGTTCCAGCACTTCGAACTGTTCCCGCACCTGACCATCACCGAAAACCTGACCATCGCGCAGATCAAGGTGCTGGGCCGCAGCAAGGAAGAAGCCACCAAGAAAGGCCTGCAACTGCTGGAGCGCGTCGGCCTGTCGGCGCACGCCCACAAGCACCCCGGCCAACTCTCCGGTGGCCAACAGCAACGTGTGGCGATTGCCCGCGCCCTGGCCATGGACCCGATCGTCATGCTGTTCGACGAACCGACCTCGGCCCTGGACCCGGAAATGGTCAACGAAGTGCTGGACGTGATGGTGCAACTGGCCCATGAAGGCATGACCATGATGTGCGTGACCCACGAAATGGGTTTCGCCCGTAAAGTCGCCGACCGCGTGATCTTCATGGACGCCGGCAAGATCATCGAAGACTGCCCGAAAGAAGAATTCTTCGGCGACATCAGCGCCCGCTCCGAGCGTGCACAGCACTTCCTTGAGAAAATCCTGCAGCACTAAGCCCTACACAGCTGCCACTGTAGGAACATGGCCAATGTGGGAGGGGCTTACCCTCTCCCACACTGGATCGCGCAGGCCGGTAAGCTCTGGTTGACCCAAGGCATCTGTGATGAAATGCGACCCCAACCAATTTCGCGCCGCACCGCCATCACTTGCCGTGAAGCCTCGTCTGATTCGCCAACTGTTCCTGCCGCCGTTGATCGTCGCCCTGATGATCGGCCTGGGTTATATCGGCTTCTGGATCAGCGAGTACTACGGCATCCGCACCCTCAGCGACACCGGCGAACGCCAGTTGGAGCTGCATGCCCGCACCGTCGAAAGTGAACTCAGCAAATACACCTACCTGCCCAGCCTGCTGGAGCTGGAGACCAGCGTCTCGCAGTTGCTCGCCGACCCGAGCCAGGAAACCCGTAAAAGCGTCAACGATTACCTCGAAGGCCTGAACCGACGCAGTCGCAGTCGGGCCATTTATGTGATGGACACCACCGGCCGGGTACTGGCCACCAGTAACTGGCGCGATGCCGACAGTTATCAGGGCGAAGACCTGTCCTTCCGCGCCTATTTCCAGAACGCCGTGCGCGGCCAGCCCGGGCGTTTCTACGGCATCGGCAGCACCAACGGCGAGCCCGGCTATTACCTGGCCCACGGCCTGGAAGAGCACGGCAAGATCATCGGCGTCGCAGTGGTCAAGGTGCGTCTCGAAGCCCTGGAAGAACGCTGGCAACGTGCGCGCCTGGAAGCGTTCGTCAGCGACGAGAACGGCATCATCATTCTCTCCAGCGACCCGGCCCGCCGCCTCAAGGCCGTGCGCCCGCTGAGCGATGAGACCAAGGATCGCCTGGCCCACAGCCTGCAATATTACTGGGCCACACTGAACGAGCTGGAACCGCTGGCCCGTGAACGCCTGAACGAAGGCACCGAAAAACTGACCTTCCCGGCCAACAGCGAAGTGGTCAACGACGAACACGAAGTCAGCTACCTGGCGCAAACCCGCCCGCTCTACGACACGCCGTGGAATTTCACCCTGCTCACCCCGCTCAATGACCTGCGCCGCGCAGCGATCAACCAGGGCATCCTGGTGGCTGTGGCCTTTGGCCTGGTGGCTTTCCTGCTGATCGCCTGGAACGAGCGGCGCAAGGTCATCGCCACCCGCCTCGCCGCGCGTGAAGCGCTGCAGGAAGCCAACAGCCAGTTGGAACGTCGGATTGCCGAACGCACCGCCGACCTGCGTGCCAGTAATGAACGGCTCAAGGGCCAGATCCGCGAACGGCGCCAGGCCGAAGAGACCCTGCGTCGCGCCCAGGATGAGCTGGTGCAGGCCGGCAAACTGGCGGCCATCGGCCAGATGTCCACCAGCATCGCCCACGAATTGAACCAACCGCTGGCGGCGTTGCGCACCTTGTCCGGCAACACTGTGCGCTTCCTGGAGCGCGGCGCCCTGGACACCGCCAGCGCCAACCTCAAGACCATCAACGAACTGATCGACCGCATGGGGCGCATCACCGCCAGCCTGCGCTCCTTTGCCCGGCGCGGTGATGACCAGGGCGAAGCCAACCTCGCCAAGGCGGTGGACGCCGCGTTCCAGGTACTGGGCGCACGCCTGGACAGCCTGGCACTGACGGTGCACCGCGACTTCGCAGCGGCCCAACTGCAGATCGACCAGACGCGCCTGGAGCAGATCCTGGTCAACCTGATCGGCAACGCCCTCGACGCCATGCAGGCCCAACCCACCCCTGAACTGTGGCTGGAAGGCAGCGTTGCCGAAGGTAAATACCGCCTGTATGTGCGCGACAACGGCCACGGCATCGACGCCGAGGCGCGCAAGCATTTGTTCGAACCGTTCTTCACCACCAAGCCCGGCGAGCAAGGCCTGGGCCTGGGCCTGACCCTGTCCGCCAGCCTCGCGGCGGCCACCGGCGGCAACCTCGCCGTGGAACACCCGGCCAGTGGTGGTACTGCCTTTGTCCTGAGCCTGCCATTGGTGGGCGCTCAAAAAGCTGAGTCGACATGAATATTGATCCTCAAGACCTCACCGTGCTGATCGTCGAAGACGACCCCCATGTGCTGCTCGGCTGCCAGCAGGCGCTGGCGCTGGAAGATATTCCCAGCGTCGGCGTAGGCAGTGCCGAAGAGGCGTTGAAGCGCATCGGCGAGAACTTCGCGGGTATCGTGATCAGCGACATCCGCCTGCCGGGCATCGACGGCCTGGAGCTGCTGACCCGCCTCAAGGCCCTGGATAAAAGCCTGCCGGTGGTGCTGATTACCGGGCACGGCGATATTTCCATGGCCGTCGGCGCCATGCGCAACGGCGCGTACGATTTCATGGAAAAGCCCTTCTCTCCCGAACGCCTGGTGGATGTCGCCCGGCGTGCCCTGGAGCAACGCGCACTGGCGCGGGAAGTCTGGTCACTGCGCCGTCAGTTGGCCGAACGCGACTCCCTGGAAGGCCGCATCATCGGCCGCTCCCCGGCCATGCAGAACCTGCGCGAGCTGATCGCCAACGTCGCCGACACCTCGGCCAACGTGCTGATCGAAGGCGAGACCGGCACCGGCAAGGAGCTGGTCGCCCGCTGCCTGCATGATTTCAGCCGGCGTCACTCGCACCAGTTCGTCGCGCTCAACTGCGGCGGCCTGCCCGAAAACCTGTTCGAAAGCGAGATTTTCGGCCACGAAGCCAACGCCTTCACCGGCGCCGGCAAGCGGCGTATCGGCAAGATCGAACACGCCCATGAAGGCACGCTGTT
The DNA here is from genome assembly GCF_023701505.1 of Pseudomonas sp. SR18. Lineage (NCBI taxonomy): Bacteria > Pseudomonadati > Pseudomonadota > Gammaproteobacteria > Pseudomonadales > Pseudomonadaceae > Pseudomonas > Pseudomonas sp. SR18. The sequence goes on from NZ_JAMQAU010000009.1 coordinate 86,047, forward strand.
CCTCGATGAAGTGGAAAGCATGCCGATCAACCTGCAGATCAAATTGCTGCGGGTCTTGCAGGAACGCACCCTGGAACGCCTGGGTTCGAACCAGAGCGTGGCGGTGGATTGCCGAGTGATCGCCGCCACCAAGTCCGACCTCGACGAACTGAGCCGCGCCAGCCAGTTCCGCAGTGACCTGTACTACCGCCTCAACGTGGTCACTCTGGAACTGCCGCCTTTACGCGAGCGCCGGGAAGACATCCTGCAACTGTTCGAACACTTCCTGCAGCAGTCGTCCCTGCGCTTCGACCGCAGCGTGCCGGAGTTGGACAACCAGACCCTCTCCAGCCTGATGAGCCACGAATGGCCCGGCAACGTGCGTGAACTGCGCAACGTCGCCGAACGCTTCGCCCTCGGCCTGCCCGCCTTCAAGAAGAGCGGCGCCGGCAGCGGCAACCAGGGCGTGGCCTTCACCGAGGCGGTGGAAGCGTTTGAGCGCAATCTGCTCAGCGACGCCCTGCAACGCAGCGGTGGCAACCTGACCCAGGCCAGCCAGGAGCTGGGGATGGCCAAGACCACGTTGTTCGACAAGGTCAAGAAATACGGGTTGAGTCACTGATGGATCTATTCCTGAAGGCCGCCCTTGGCGCGGCGGTGGTGCTGATATTGGCGGCGCTCGCCAAGACCAAGAACTATTACATCGCGGGGTTGGTGCCGCTGTTCCCGACCTTTGCGCTGATCGCCCATTACATCGTCGGCAAGGGCCGTTCGGTGGAGGATTTGAAGACCACGATCCTGTTCGGGATGTGGTCGATCATTCCGTACTTTGTGTATTTGGCGACGTTGTATGTGCTGGTGGATCGGATGCGGTTGGAGGCATCGTTGGCCTTGGCAGCGGTAGCCTGGTTGATGGCGGCGACGGTGCTGGTCAGCGTCTGGGTGCGCCTCCACACCTGACACACCACAGTCAAAATGTGGGAGGGGGCTCGCCCCCGATAGCGGCGTGTCAGTCACCTTATCTTTAACTGACCCACTGCCATCGGGGGCAAGCCCCCTCCCACATTTTTTATCCCGGTTGGGTCAGCGGACTATTTTGTCGACTTGAATGCCCAGCTTCTTGAGGCGATACCAGAAACTGCGTTCAGAGATCCCGATCTTCGCCGCCGCCGCAGCCTGCACCCCGTTGCTCTCGTGCAACGCCGCCAGTATGTAGGCCTTCTCCACCTCCGCCAGCGCCGCGTCCAGGTCCTGGGGAATCCCCGGTCCATCGCTGAGGATCGCCGTCACGCCGCCCTCGCCCGGCTTCGACGCAAACAGATACCCCGGCAAATCTATATCCTCGATCACCGGCGACGCCGCCACGATGGTCGCGCGCTCCACGCAGTTTTGCAGCTCGCGGATATTGCCCGGCCAGTGATACGCCGCCATGGCCTGCAACGCCTCGGGGCTGAAGCCGGTGATGCGTTTGCCGGCGGTGGCGCTGAGGCTGTGGGCGAAGTGACGCGCCAGCGGGGCGATGTCTTCCACGCGCTCGCGCAGGGCCGGTAACGGGATCGGGAACACGTTGAGGCGGTAATACAGGTCTTCGCGAAACTCCTTATTGGCTACCGCTTCCAGCAGGTTCTTGTTGGTGGCCGCGATCACCCGCACGTCGACTTTGCGTTCGCGAGGGTCGCCCACCGGCTCGATGACCCGCTCCTGCAAGGCGCGCAGGATCTTGGCCTGCAACGCCAAAGGCATATCGCCGACTTCATCGAGGAACAGCGTGCCTTTGTCGGCCTGCATGAAGCGCCCTACCCGGTCCGCGACTGCGCCAGTGAACGCGCCCTTGCGGTGGCCGAACATTTCGCTTTCCAGCAACCCTTCCGGGATCGCCGCGCAGTTGACCGCCACGAAAGGTTTGTCGGCACGGCTGCCGTGCTTGTGGATGGCACGGGCGACCATTTCCTTGCCGGTGCCGCTTTCGCCGGTCAGCAGGATGGTGGCGCTGCTGTCACGTACCGAGTCCACCGCTTGCAACACCGTGCGAAACGCCGGGCTGTCGCCCACCAGGCTGTCGAACTGCGCATGCTCATCCAGCTCGGCGCGCAGGCGTGCGTTGTCGCGCATGATGTCGCGAAACTGCAACGCCTTGCTGACGGTGATGTCCAGCTCATCGATATCGAACGGCTTGGCGATGTAGTCATAGGCGCCGTTGCGCATCGACTGCACCGCATTTTTCACCGTGCTGTAGGCGGTCATCACGATCACCGGCACGTGGGGGTAGCGCACCTTGATCTCCGCCAGCAGCGCCGGCCCGTCCATGCCCGGCATGCGCCAGTCGCTGATCACCAGGTCAATGTCTTCCTGCTCCAGCACCTTGAGCGCATGCAGGCCGTTACCGGCGATAAATACCTGGATGCCGTTCTGACTCAGGGCCGACGCCAGCAGGTCACAGAGCTTGGGTTCGTCGTCGACCACCAGAATGTTATGCGTCATGACTGTCCTCGTCGTCTTCGCCCATCGCCGGAATGTACAGGCTGAAGGTGGCGCCGGCATCTTTCTCGCTGGCGCATTCGATGCTGCCGTCGTGACTTTCCATGATCGAATAGACTTTGGCCAGGCCCAGGCCGGTACCTGAGGCCTTGGTGGTCACGAATGGCGTAAAGATGCGCTCGACCATCTCTGCTGCAATGCCCTGGCCGGTATCGGCAATGCTGATAACGGTGTGGTCGTTCACTGTGCGAATCCCCAGCGTCAGGCGCCCGCCGTCGGGCATCGCGTCGATGGCGTTGAGAATAAGGTTGAGGCACGCCTGTTTAAGCTGCTTGGCATCCGCGTAGATCGTCGCGCCCGGTGCCTGGTCGTCGATCTGCGTATCAATGTTATGTGTCGCCAGTTCCGGCGCGCAGAAGCCGAGGATCTCCTCCACCAGCGCACGCACCGGCTGCACCACCCGTAGCGGCGGGTTGGGCTTGGCGAAGTCGAGGAACTCGGTGATCAGGTCGTTGATGCGGCTGACTTCACTGATCACGTATTCCAGGTGGCGTTTGTCGGTGTCCGGCAGGTCGGCGCGGCGGTGCAACAACTGGGTGGCGGTCTTGATGATGCCCAGCGGGTTGCGGATCTCGTGGGCGAGGCCCATGGCGACTTCACCCAACGCGTGCAGGCGGTCACGTCGGCGCAGCTGGGCCTCAAGGTGATGCAACTCGCCAAGGCGCTCGGTCATATGGTTGAAGGTGCTGCTCAACTGCGCCAGCTCATCGCCGCCGCTGACCGCCACGCGGTGCGTGTAATTGCCCGAGATCACCGCCCCCACGCCTTCGGACAAATCCCGCAGCGGCCGGGTCAGGCGCCGCGACACCAGCACCCCCGCCGCCAGCGACAGCGCCGAGCTGACCAGGAAAATCAGCACGAACAGGTTGCTCTGGTTGACCAGCCCCATCAGGCTGCTATGGCGCAGCAGACCGCTGAAGATCACGCCTTGCAAATCGCCGGCATCGTTGAAGATCGGCCAGTACAAACCGCTGTAGTTATTGGTGAACTGCTCGCTGGGCTGGCGAGTGGCGCGCATGGCGGTTTCGACAGTCTTGGGGATGCGCGACGGGTGATCCTCAAAGCGCTGGGTCGAGAAGATTTCCGAGAACCCCTCCGGGTTGGCCAGGTACAGGCGCAGGTCGAGGGAATGCACATCGGCCACGCTGGTCAGGAAACTGCTGTCCAGGTAGGTGCCGACCAGCAGCAGGTAGTCGACGCCGTCCCGGCTGGTCTCGAAGGTGGAGACCACGATACCGGTGGTGGCCCCGCCCACCTTGACCGTTTGCAGCACCGTATTCTTGGCCAGGCTGATCTGCTGCACGATGTCATCGGCGGCGGTGGTGAACACCACTTTTCGATCACTGGCGCGGATCAGCGCCACCACGTCGATGTCCGTGGCATCGGCAATGTCGGCCGTCAGCCGGTCGTGTCGGGCGGCTTGCTTGTTGTCCGGCGGGCTGATGTAGCGCAGGAACAGCTTGGCCATGCGCGCGTTGTCGTGAAGGATGTCGCCGATCTCGTCCTTGACGATCTTGGTCGACTCTTGCAGCCAAATGCGCACGTTACTGTCGAAAATCTGCGACAGCGTGCTAGCGGCCAGTTCCGCCGCGATCATGGTGGGAACCACGCTGACCAACCAGAACGCCAGCACCAGCTTGCGCTGGACGCTCCAGCGCGAAATGGCAAAGGGGCGGGCTTTCTGGCGGGTCTTGGTGATCATCAGGTTTCGCTTATCGCAGCAGCCATGGCAGGGTCGGAACGATCCGGTCGAATAAACAGTTTTACCAACTTGAGCAGGCCGTTGACCAGCCGGTTGCGATGCCGGAAGAACACGCTGTTGCCCTGGAACTCGCAGCCCAGGCGCAGCTTACTGGCATACCCGGCCTGGCCGCACTCGTACAGTGCAATCTTGTGCTCAATACAGTAGTCGACGTTGGTCAGCCAACTGCGGAAATACAGGTTGTAGTCGCGGGTAAACGCCACGTCATGCCCGAAAAACTTATCCACCAGCCGGTGTTCGTCCACCAGCATCAGGTTGAACGCCACCAACTGCTCGTCCACCCAGTAAAGCGCACACACCGCGCGCGATTCAAGGCGTTCGAGCACACCGGTGAAGTAGCTCGCAGGCAGGCGTTCGAACTGCAATTCGGCCCGTGTCAGCGTGGCTTCGTACAGGCGCATGACCTCAGGCAGCACGTCGTCGATATTGCGCCGCCATTCCACCCGTGGGCCGGGCGCGCGCAGTTTGCGGCGCAGGTCCTTGCGCGTGGATTTGCCCAGCGAGCCGAGGTAGGCGTCCACCGAACCATAGGGCAGCGGCAATACGCCGGTGGGCAGGCTCGGCATGGCCTGGAAACCGGCGGCGCGGCAGCTGTCGACCCAGTGCGGATCGTTGCTGGGTGCGTCCTTGACCGCCAACAGGCCGATGCCGAAATCATCGGCGTCGTGGCGCGCGGCTTGCAGCACATGCTTGAGCAACAGCGGGCGGCGCGACTCGGGCACGTGGCTGGCAAATCCGGCATCACAGCGCTCGGCCACCGGCGAGCCGATGGCGTACAGCCCCAACTGCAAGACGCCGGGCCACAGCCGCTCCAGGCGTTCGGTCAAGCGCTTGCCGGCGCCGGACACCGTGGTGTCGAGGCGGTAATGGGTGATGAACGCGGGCGCGACCGCCACCAGGGTTCCATCTTCGTAAACCGCCAGGTAGCGCCATTGGAAATCATCGATGGCGGCGTTTTCCACGGCGACGTAATAGTCCCAGTCCTCCAGGGCACCCGGAAAACAATCGTTCCATGCACTGCGCTGGAGGGCCCGGATGGTGGGGAAGGCTTGGGTGGTGATCACATTGGCTTCCAACTGGAGTTGTTGTGGTGAAAAGAGTGTGTGTGGTGAGCGGGCTTGTCGAATCGTCGCACCGCCCGCGCTGGGTGGCGAAGCAGCCCCAATCCAGGCAATGAGTTTCTCCAGCTAGACCGCAATGGCAGGTTTTGGGGCGGCTTCGCCACCCAGCGCAGGGCAAGCCTGCTCACCACAACAGCCCTGCTCACCACAACAAGCCTGCTCACCACAACAGCACTGCTCACCACAGGAAACTTGCCGGCTGATGAAGTCAGCACTCAACTCAATCACCCGCCGGTATTGCAGGTCGACGGTGATCATGTGGTAGCAGTTGTCCAGCAGGATCTTGGTCACCGGCCCGCCGAGGTGGCGCTCCACGTAATCGGCGTTCCAGCGGCTGGTGATGTCGTCCTCGATGGAGTGCAGCACCAGCGCCGGCACGTTGATCCGGGGCATGCGTTTCTTGACCACCGCGTTCATCCAGTGCAACTCGCGCACGGTCACGCCTTCCATGGTCAACAACCCCGCTTCGCTGCTCTCGCCTTCCTTCATCTGCCGCTCGACGATCGCCCGCAGCCGTTCATTCTTGATGCCGTACGGCGGCTTCTCGGTGAAGCGGAACAAGCGCACGCCGAAAGGAATGCGGATCAGCAACGGCGTGATAAACGCCATTTTGCTGATGCTCCAACCGTCGTACTTCAAGGTGGTGGAATACATCAGCAGGCCGGCGACCTGGCCCGGATGCTCGGAGGCCAGGTACATCGACATCACCGCACCCATGGACAAGCCACCGACAAACACCTGCGCGTGCCGCTGCTTGATCTGTACAAACGTCTTGCGCACGCCTTCATACCAGTCACGCCAGCCAGTGGCCTGCAGGTCACTGTTATCACCGCAGTGCCCGGCCAGGGTGGGCACGTACACCGTGCAATTGCCCGCCTTGGCCAGGCCCTTGGCGACCTGGCGCAGTTCGGTCGGAGTGCCGGTCAGGCCGTGGATCAACAGGATCCCGACCGGACCTTCACCGAGAACGAAGCCGGCATCACCTTCGCCGAGGTCGATCTCTGCCCGGCTCACCGCGTGGTCGCTCGCACCAACAGTTGCTCAAGCAGCTTCAAGCCGAGGTCGATTTCCGGGTAGCTGATTTCCAGGGACGGCGCGAGGGTGATCACGTTCTTGTAGTAACCGCCCACGTCGAGGATCAGGCCGAGTTTCTGGCCATCCACCACCATGTCGCCCTTCATGCCTTCTTCGACCATGTAGTCCAGGGTCGCCTTGTCCGGCGTGAAGCCGTCCGGGCCGCAGATTTCGCAGCGCAGCGCCAGGCCCAGGCCGTCGACATCGCCGATGATCGGGAAGCGCTTCTGCAAATCCTGCAGGCCTTCCAGAAAGTATTTGCCCTTGGCCATGACCATTGCGCCGTAGTCGACTTCGTTGGTCATCTTGAACATTTCCAGGCCCACCGCCGTGCCCAACGGGTTGGAGGCAAAGGTGGAGTGGGTCGAGCCTGGCGGGAAGATCTTCGGGTTGATCAGCTCTTCACGGGCCCAGATGCCACCCAGTGGGTTGAGGCCGTTGGTCAGGGCCTTGCCGAACACGATCACATCCGGCTGCACGTCGAAGTGCTCAATCGACCACAGCTTGCCGGTGCGGTAGAAGCCCATCTGGATTTCGTCGGACACCATCAGAATGCCGTGCTGGTCGAGCACGTGCTTGAGCTCACGGTAGAAGTTCATCGGCGGGATCACGTAGCCGCCGGTGCCCTGGATCGGCTCGACGTAAAATGCTGCATATTCACACTGGTTGGTTTTCGGGTCCCAGACGCCGTTGTATTCGGTCTCGAACAGACGTGCGAATTGCTGCACGCATTGGCTGCCGTACTCTTCTTTCGTCATGCCTTTGGGGCCACGGAAGTGGTACGGGAACGGGATAAAATTGGCGCGCTCGCCGAAGTGGCCATAGCGGCGACGGTAGCGAAAACTGGAGGTGATCGACGACGCGCCGAGGGTGCGCCCGTGGTAACCGCCTTCGAAGGCGAACATCAGGCTTTTGCCGTTGCTGGCGTTACGCACCACTTTCAGCGAATCCTCGATGGACTGCGAACCGCCGACGTTGAAGTGCACGCGCCCGTCCAGGCCGAACTTGTTCTTGGCGTCCACCGCGATCATTTCCGACAGCTCGATCTTGCCCTTGTGCAGGTACTGGCTGGCGATTTGCGGCAGGGTATCGATCTGCTGTTTCAGCGCGTTGTTCAGGCGCGGGTTGGCATAGCCGAAGTTGACCGCCGAGTACCACATTTGCAGGTCGAGGTAGGCCTGGTCTTCGGTGTCCCACACGTAGGAGCCTTCGCAGCGGCTGAAAATACGCGGCGGCTCGATGTAGTGGACGGTGTCGCCGTAGGAGCAGTACTTGGCTTCTTTATCCAGGAGGATCTGGTCTTCGGCGGTAGCGATGCGGATATCAGACATGGTGGAAAACTTCCTGTGTGTCGGCAGTGAAGGAGGTCGCGTTGGCGGCAATGCCCTGAGGCAGTTGCGCGAGCAGCGCAGGCACTTGGGCAAAGCTGTCGAAGCGCGCATGGGGAATCTGGTGGGCGACGCAGTACTCGGCGAGGCTGCCCTTGGCGAACACGAAGTCGGCGGTGGAGGCCACGCACATGTCGGACTTGCCGTCGCCGATCACCAGCACGCGCTTGTTGCGCGGCGTGGATTTGCACTTGCAGTTGCCGGACGCGGCGCGGCAGGCGTCGCTGGAATACGGGAAATCGATGCGCCAGCTGTTCTGGTCGACCTGGCGCAGGCGGTTGGCGAGGATCGGCAGCAAGGTCACGTAGTTGCGCGACAGGATCCGCGCAATGCCTTGCTCGATACCATCGCTGACCACTTCGATGGACGCGCCGAGGCCAATCACGTGATCGACGAAGTCCGGAAAGTCCGGGTCGATCTCGACGCTGTCGAAGTACGCCAGCAACTCGCTGGGGGTGGCCTTGATCAACGCCAGTTGGCGGCTCAGGCATTCGCGTGAACCGATATGCCCATCCAGCCATTGCTGCTCGATGGTTTCCCACTCGGGGCCGGCGAAGCGTTGGAGGACGTTGTCGATAACATCGGTGGGGGTGATGGTCCCGTCGAAGTCGCACACGATATGCCAGTCAATCATTGTGGTTACCTTGATGGAGTGCGCTGTCTGCGCGTTCACCAGGGGTAGAGCAGGGAGTGTGCCAAGTGGCTGAAGCCCAGCGGGGCTGGGCGCGGGAGGCGCAATGTGTCGTGGAAGCTACAATTTTTGTAGCTTGCTACAAACAAGATGAGTGCTTGCGTGGGGCCGGGGGTTTGCGCGTTCATGCGCGTGTATTCACTTAGGAACTGTGACCATGTTGAGGATCACATGCGCGGCACTCGCCGGTTTACTGAGCCTCGCCGCCCACGCCGAAGGCATCAGCGGTGACGTCGGCGCAGGCGTCAGCTACCAGCCCCACGACCCGACCGGCAGCCGCTACGAAACCCGGCCCGTCCCCTACCTCGACCTGGACTGGGGCAACGTGAGCCTGGGCACCGATGACGGTTTGAGCTGGAGCGCCCTGAACACCAACGGTTTCAGCGCCGGCCCGTACATCAATTACCTGCAGGGGCGCACCTCCAACGGCTCGTTGCAGGGCCTGCGCAACGTGTCGGACATGGCTGAAATAGGCGGGTTCATCCAATACGCTCCGGCTGACTTCTGGCGGGTCTATGCCCAGTTGGGCCAGGCTGTCGGTGGTGGTCACTCCCAGAGCAGCGCGCTGGGCAAGGTCGGCGGCGAGCTGGGCTATCCCCTGGGCGGTGGGATCATTGGCAGCAGTGGGCTGGTGGCGCACTTCGCGGATGCGCGGCAGACCCAGACGTATTTCGGGGTGGATGAAAACGAGGCGGCGGCCACGGGTTTCAAGGCCTACAACGCCAGCGGCGGTTTCCAGAACATCACCCTGAGCCAGAGCTTCCAGTTCCCCCTGGCGCCCAACTGGTCACTGCTGACCAGCGCCAGCTGGGTGCATCTGGTGGGCTCGGCGGCGGACAGCAGTATCGTCAGGCAGGCTGGTGAGGTGAACCAGGGCCAGGTGCAGACGGCGATCAGCTACACCTTCGACTGATTCACCTGATGCATGGAGATATAAATGTGGGAGGGGGTTTGCCCCCTCCCACATTGGCCTGTATCAGCTCTTTTCACCTTCCGCCAGCAGCGCTATCCCGCCGATAATCACCGCCACTCCCACCCAGTGCAGCGGGCTGATATGTTCCCCTAGCCCCAGCCACGACCCCAGCAGCACCACCACAAACACCAGTGAACTCAGCGGAAACGCCAAGGACAGACTGCTGCGCCGCAGGATCAGCATCCACACGAAAAACGCGCCGATGTAGCAGGCAATCGCCGCCAGAATCCCTGGGTTACGCGCCACATCGGCCAGCCACTGCAGGTTGAAATCCATCTGCCCCAGTTGGTCACCGGCGACTTTGGTAAACAACTGCCCGGCGCTCTCGGTGCAGATCAGTAGGGCCCAGAGCACCACGGTGCCGAAACGTCCATGCAACCATGCGTGCGCATTCATGCCTGACTCCCGGCAATCGCCACCAGCATCACCCCCAAGGTAATCACCAACGTGCCCAGCCAGCGGCGGCGGCTGACGGTTTCACCCAGCACCACTTTGCCTGCCAGCACCACCCCGCAATACGCCAGCGCGGCGGCTGGAAACAGCAGGCTCAACGGCGCACGGGACAGAGCTTCCAGCCAGATAAAAAACTCGATCACGTAGGCACCGATCCCCGCCCACAGTAACGGCGCATTAAACACCTGGCCCCAGAATGCGTTCAGGCGAAAGCCGCCTTCCAACTCCGGCAAACGGTCCAGGCCGAGCTTGAAACACAACTGGCCGATCACATCGAGCACGATGGAAAACGCCACCAGCAACACCACGGTCAAGGTCACGGGAACAGCTCCTCAAACAGGTCGATCAGGGCTTCATTGGTGGCCGCATTGCGCTGCAAATCCTCGGGGCTCCAGCGCCCCACTGGCGGCTGGTCGGACTTGGCTTCCCAACGCTTTAACGCGTTGCTGAACGCCGGCGTGGCGAACTCGCCGCACACGTCGATGCCGATGATCCGTTTGCGTGCCGCCAGCGCGCGCAGGGCCTGGAGCAAGTGGGTCAGGCGCATGCCGCCCTGGTCCCAGTTGGTGGCCGCGTCTTCACTGGCGAGCACGTCCTTGTCGATGGTGATCCAGATCGCCTCGGTGGGCAGGCTGCTGATCATCTGTTCAAGGAACGCGGCCCAGTCCAGCTCCGCCAGATTGCGCCAGTGCAGGTGGTTTTCCTGCTGCTGGTGACCCGCGCCATCGCCGACCCGGCCCCAGACTTTCGACGGCGGATGCTGCCAGGGAAACAGCTGCAACTGCCCGCGCTTGAGGGCGCCAAGGTTGCCGCCGCGCAGCTGCGGGTTGTGCAAGTCATCGCTGCACGGGCCGAGGGTGACGATGCGTTTGATCGCCGGCATCTTCAGCGCGCGGTTGACCCATGAACCGCAGTGTCGCTTGGGCGCAAAGCGCACCCAATCGGGGTGGTTATCGAAGTGGATCAGGCTGATGGGTTCTTTGAGATCGGCAAGGAAGGCCGGCGTGAGGTGGTGATAATCGCCGGAGCCGACAAACAGGATTTCCGGTCGCGCATCCGTAGGCCGTGGCCGTCGGGCCAGGCGTTCGGTGAAGCGTTTCCAGGTTTTTGCGGTGGACCACAGGCGCAGCTTCGGGCCCAGGTCGAGCAGGTCGATGCAGGTAGCACGGCCACTGGCCAGGCGCCGGGCAATCGGCGCCTGGGCCGTGAGGCTGTGATCGAGGTCGAGAATGTTCAAGGTCATGTGTCCCCTATGGCTTTAGGGGGTCAATGCAAGGGGCGGGCCAGTGAGATATTTGTGGGAGGGGGGAAGCCCCCTCCCACATTTTGATTTGTGCTCGGCTTCAGTTCTGGGATTCGCGAATGATCTGGCGAATCGCCCCCACAAACGCCTCAACCGGCTGACCACCGCTGACCGCGTACTGGTCGTTGAACACGATGGTCGGCACCGACGTCACGCCACGGGATGTCCACAGCTGCTCTTGCTCGCGGACGTCGGCGGCGTATTCATCGCTGGCGAGAATCTCGGCCGCGCGCTTGATATCCAGGCCGACGCTCTCGGCAATGATCGCCAGGGTGGCCTGGTCGGACGGGTCCTGGCCATCGGTGAAGTAGGCCTTGAACAACGCTTCCTTGAGGTTGTACTGCAAGCCTTCCAACCCGGCCCAATGCAACAGGCGATGGGCGTCGAAGGTGTTGTAGATGCGGCTCTGGCCATCGGTGCGGAATGCAAAGTCCAGATCGGCGCCCATGTCGCGGATGCGCGCACGGTTGGCCTGGGATTCTTCGGCGGTCGAGCCGTATTTTTCAGTGATGTGCTCGACGATGTTCTGCCCTTCGGCAGGCATGTTCGGGTTCAGTTCGAACGGCTGGAAATGGATCTCGGCCTGCACCTCGGTGCCCAGTTGGTCGAGGGCTTCGGTCAGGCCACGCAGGCCGATGATGCACCAGGGGCAGGACACGTCACTGACGAAATCGATTTTCAGGGGAGTACTCATGGTAGGCAACCTCGTTGGCAGTCATACGCCGCAAAGGTTGCACGATACACCACCTCACAACAGCTTCGCAGGCGCCACCTGATCAATCTGTGCCCAATGGGCCGCGTCTTCACGATGGGCTTGCAGGTACGGCAACACCGCCGTCAGCAGCGGCGCCTTGAAAGCCTCCTGGAAACGATGGGCCATGCCGGGAATCAGCTTCAATTGGCTGCCCTGGATATGCGCCGCCAGGTGCACGCCGTGCATCACCGGCAACAACGGGTCGGCGGTGCCGTGGACGACCAGGGTCGGCACGCGCAACTGGTTGAGCAGCGGTACGCGGCTGGGCTCGGCGAGGATCGCCATGATCTGGCGCTTCACGCCCTCCGGGTTGAAGGCACGGTCGTAAGAGAGCGCCGCCTGGTGCAGCAGCGCCTGGCGATCATCCTTGATCGTCGGGCTGCCCAGCGCGGCCAGCAGATCGGCCTGTTGTTCCAGGGCCACCTCGCGATTGGGCGCGCCGCGCCTCGACAACAGTTGCACCAACGCCGCACTCGGTGCCGGCAAGCCTTCGGCGCCGGAGCTGGTCATGATCAGGGTCAGGCTCTCCACCCGCTGCGGTGCCATGGCCGCCAAATGCTGGGCGATCATGCCGCCCATGCTCGCGCCGAGCACGTGAAATTGCTCGATCTGCAACGCGCTCATCAGCCCGAGTGCATCATCGGCCATATCGGTCAGGGTGTACGGCGCCGCCACCGGCAAGCCGAGCTTGTAGCGCAGCACTTCAAAGGTGAGATTGGCGTTGGCCGGCGCCTGGCGCCAGGTGGACAGGCCGACATCGCGGTTGTCATAGCGGATCACCCTGAAGCCTTGTTGACACAGGGCTTCCACCACTTCGTCCGGCCAATGGATCAATTGCCCACCCAGGCCCATCACCAGCAGCAACGCCGGATCGGACGCACGGCCGATGCTCTGGTAGGCGATGCTCACCGTTTCCAGGTCGACCGTTTGGGTCGGGACATTGACATCACATCGAGACGCCGCAAAAGACGGCAGGCCAAACCAGAAGGCGGCCAGTAAAAGCAACACGCGCATGAAAAACACCGAAACGCAGAACCCCAGTAGAGCGCGAGTCTGATGAAGTTTGTTCAAGCGCGCTGCCACACTTGTATGACCGTTTGATGAAGAGTGCCCAGTGGTCGTGGTCGACACGCCTTGCAACATGAGACAAACTCACGCTATTCAACTTCGTCACAAATTGTCTTCATGGAGAGCCCGTGCTCGAAATCCGTCACCTCAAGACCCTGCACGCCCTGCGCGAAGCCGACAGCCTGGTGGAAGCCGCCGAGCGCCTGCACCTGACGCAATCGGCGCTGTCCCACCAGTTCAAGGAGCTGGAAGAGCGCCTGGGCATGCAGCTGTTCGTGCGCAAGACCAAGCCGCTACGCTTCACCAGCGCCGGCCTGCGCCTGCTGCAACTGGCCGACGCCACCCTGCCCTTGCTGCGCGGCGCCGAACGCGATATCGCACGATTGGCCGGTGGCACCGCTGGGCGCCTGCACATGGCCATCGAATGCCACAGCTGCTTTCAGTGGCTGATGCCGACCATCGACCAGTTCCGCGACGCCTGGCCGGAAGTCGAGCTGGACCTGGCGTCGGGTTTTGCCTTCGCCCCGCTGCCGGCCCTGGCCCGTGGCGACCTGGACCTGGTAGTCACGTCCGACCCGCTGGAACTGCCGGGCATCACTTATGTGCCGCTGTTCACCTACGAAGCCATGCTGGCCGTGGCCAACCAGCACGCGCTGGCGAACAAGTCGTTCATCGTGCCTGAAGACTTGCTGCCCGAAACCCTGATTACCTACCCGGTGGAGCGCGACCGCCTGGACATCTTCACGCGCTTCCTGGAACCCGCCGACATCGAGCCGGCCCAGGTGCGGACCTCGGAGCTGACAGTGATGATGATGCAACTGGTCGCCAGCGGCCGTGGCGTGTGCGGCATGCCCCATTGGGCGCTGCATGAATACAGCTCGCGTGGCTACGTGAAGGCCAAGCGCCTGGGTGAGAAAGGCTTGTTTGCGACGCTGTATGCGGGGATTCGTGCGGACATGCTGGATGCGCCGTACATGCGCGACTTTTTGCTTACGGCCAAGGACACGTCGTTTTCGACATTGGACGGGGTAAGCGCCGTTCGCTGATCAAACCAGCCCTCGCTCCCACAGGTAGATCTCAGTCGGTCTTCAGTTCACGCCACATGTGGATCTTGTCGAAATATTCGACGCCCATCCGCACCGCCAGCGGCTCCAGGCCGTATTGAATGAACCCGCAACGTTGGTACAACGCAAACGCGGCATCATTGCCGGCGGTGACGGTCAGTTGGATCACTTTGAGGCGCGGGTGCTGGCGCGCTTCATCGAGCGCCGCTTCCACCAGGCGTCGGCCCAAGCCCTTGCGCTGATAAGCCTCGGTCACGTACATGCCAAACAACGTTACCTTGTGCCGCGCCTTTTCCCGAGGCTCGAACGCCAGGCCGACAATCCCCGCCAGTTCATCCCCTTCGAAACCGCCCAGCAGCCGATCCAACGGGTTGTCGAGGCGCTTCTCCCACCAGCTCAGCGGCATCAATGCGCGCTCGGCCACGCTGGAGGTAAACGCCTGTGGATAAACCTCATAGGCCTGCAGCATCAAGGCCCGATACACCTGCGCATCAGCCGCCCCGAGCGCGCGAATGTTCATGCGCTGCGCCGTTGCTCAACCATCAGCCGGACGGCCAGGGCGGCGAGGACAAAGCCCATGAAATAGCGCTGCACCGACAGCCATGTGGGGTTGTGCATAAACCACGCGGCGATGGAGGCGGCAAACAGCGAGATCAGCATGTTCACCAGGAAACTCACGCTGATCTGGGTGAAGCCCAGCATCAGGCTCTGGGTAAACACCGAACCGTGTTCCGGGGTGATGAACTGCGGGAACACCGAGAGGTAGAACACCGCGATCTTGGGGTTCAGCGCGCTGGTAAGAAAGCCCATGGTCACCAGTTTGCGGGTGGAGTCCGGCGGCAATTGCTGGGCCTCGAACGGCGAGCGTGCGCCCGGCTTGACCGCTTGCCAGGCCAGCCACAGCAGGTAGAGCGCGCCAGCCCACTTGAGCACTTCATAGGCCATCGGCACCGCGAGGAACACCGCCGTCAAACCGACCGCCGCCGCGAACAGGTGCACAAAGAACCCCGCCACCACACCGAGCAACGACACCATGCCCGCCTTGCGGCCCTGGCAGATCGAACGGGAGATCAGGTAGATCATATTCGGGCCGGGGGTGAGCACCATCAGCAGGCACGCGGCGGCGAAAATCAGCAAGTCGTTGAGTGGGATCACGGGTCAGTCCTTGAGCCTGTGCATCAGGCAGTGGTAGTCAGCGATGAGCGATAGAACGGCAGGATCAAATCACGCGTCAACGGCGCCAGGACCAGGCCGCCATCACCGGCAGGGTCGATCCAGCGGACTTCTTCGATTTCGGCGGCAGGGGCGACGGGCACGTCAATCTGCACTTGGAACAACTCGGCGTCCACGGTGAACCCCGGCTCGTTGGCCGCAGGGGCAGAGAAGTTGCCAAGATAGGCGGCCGCGTTGGGATCGATACGCAGGTTCAGCTCCTCAAACAGTTCCCGGGCCAGGGCCTCGGCCGGTTGCTCGCCGGCATCGATCTTGCCACCGGGCTGCATAAAGGCCTGGGTGCCGCGCTTGCGCACCAGCAGGGTTCGGCCGTCAGCACCGATCAAAAGGGCAGCGGCGATGCGGATAGTGGTGGACATGAAATAAAAGCCTTTAAGTCAAAAGAGTGAACAGTAATGGAACGCGGCTCACGCCTCCTCCGGTTCCTTGATAAATACGCTGTACTTGGCCCCTTCCATTGCCTCGAACGCAATCAGCTTGTCCACCAGCGGCAGGTTCAGCACCTTGCCGGCGTTGAGCAGCAGCATGCCGTTGTCGGCATTGAGATTACGCGCCAGGACCATGCCGGCAGCCAGCTCACGGGTGCTCAAGACCTTGACGGTCGGATCGCCCAAGGTCACGTCGCTGAGAAACGCCGCGCAGGCCTGGACGAAGTCTTCGATCAGCTCGGGGTCATAGAGGCGCCCGGCATATTTGCGGATATATAACAGTGCTTCATCACTGTTCAGGCGCCGTTCGAGGATCAGGCCTTTTTGCAACTCGATGAAGTCCACTGCCAGTTTCAGCAGGCGAGCACCGAACGGAATCGCCTCGCCCTTGAGGTGGTCGGGAAAACCGCTGCCATCCCAACGCTCCTGATGATGACGAATCATCCGCGCCGCATCCTTCATCGGCTCCAGCGTCATCAACAGCGATTCGCTCTGCGCCGGGTAGCCGCGGTAACGCTCGCGATCGGTGCTGTGCAGCTTGTCGGCCGGCTCAACCAACATGCTGTCGCTCCAGCTCAGCTTGCCAATGTTGTACAGCGCCGCCGCCATGGCCAGGTCGCGGGTACTGGCTTCGTCCATGGACTGGGCGGCGCAGTAGACTCGGATCAGATCGATCAACGGGCGGTTGGTTTGTTTGTCCTTGGGTAAACGCAGGTTGGCCAGCAGCGAAAACACTTCGGTGCCCGTCACGTAGCTGCGTTTGAGTTCGTCGTAGGCCAGGTCGAGCATGTCGGCGGTCTGTTGCAGCTCACTGGTGCGTGCCACCACGCGCTTTTCCAGGGTGGAATTCAATAGCTTGAGCTGCTCGTTCTGCTGATGCGTCAGGCGCTCCAGGCGCTGATGCTCCAGGGCCTGTTGCAGGATCAGCTTGAGTTCCTCGTCATTCCAGGGTTTGCCGATATAGCGGTGGATCTGCCCTTCGTTGATCGCCTTGATGATCGTCGGCAGGTCGGCATAACCGGTAAGCAAGATGCGGCTGGTGGCGGGGTAGAGGCGATGAACCTCGGCCAGCAACTGCGCGCCGTCCATGCCGGGCATGCGTGCATCGCTCATCACCAGGTCGATGGGCTGGGCGGCCATGATTTCCAGGGCCTGGGCACCGCTGCCGGCGAGCACCACATCGAATGGCTGGCCGCGCAACAGGCGGCGCAGGCTGTTTAGGATCGACTCTTCATCGTCGACCAGCAAGACTGTGGGTTTCGTAGCCAGTTGTTCATCCATGCGTGCTGCGCCTTCCAATTAAACTGAGTTGAGCTAAATTGAACCCTTGTGCCAAGCCGTCTTACCTCGCTTAACGCGCGGGGTTGATTTGACGCCAACTGGCCGCCAATTTCAAGGGAACCCGACTATGCTGACACAGCAGGTCCGCGCCCCGCGCAGCAATGGAACCAGGGAAGGAATCGTTATGCAGTCGACCCCTTTGCAGGTGAGGAGAGCGTCATGAACTCGAGCTCAGGGCGGGCCAACCGTCGCATCCTGATCGTCGATGATACGGCCTCGATCCATGAAGACTTTCGCAAGATTCTCTGCCCGGCTGTACACGACGAAAAGACCCTGGACAGCCTCGAAGCAACCCTGTTCGGCACCACAGCCGCCCCGCCGCGCCAGTTATTTGTGCTCGACTCTGCCTACCAGGGGCAGGAAGCCCTTGAGCTGGTGAACCAGGCCCTGGCCGCCAACGCGCCTTACGCCATGGTGTTCATTGATATGCGCATGCCGCCCGGCTGGGATGGCCTGCACACCATCGAACAGCTGTGGAACGCCGATCCCAACTTGCAGATCGCCCTGTGTACGGCCTACTCCGACTACTCTTTCGAAGCCATCGAGGCACGGCTGAAATACAACGACCAGTTGCTGATCCTGAAAAAACCCTTCGACCACTTGGAGATCCGCCAGATGGCCAGCGCGCTGACCTGGAAATGGCAGCTCGCCCAGGACGTCGCGCTCAAGATGCTTGGCTTGGAGCGCACCATCGAAGAACGGGTGCAGGAATTGCTCAAGGTCTCGCACCTCCTTCAATACGACGCGCTCACGCAGTTGCCCAACAGCACGCTGCTGGGCGACCGCCTGACCCAGGCCATTGCGCTGGGCCGTCGACATGACACGCAATTGGCGGTGATGTTTATCGGGCTGGACCGATTCAAACGTATCAACAACGCCCTGGGCTATCCGGTAGGCGACGAAGTGCTCCAGCAGGTCAGCCAAAGCCTGATCGCGGCAGTGCGTGCGTCGGACTCGGTGTTTCGCTATGGCACCGACGAGTTTGTGATCCTGCTCAACGATGTCCAGCATCCTCAGCAAACCCAGCACATTGCCCAGAAGCTGCTTAAAACTATCAGCGCCACCCGCCATGTGGCGGGGCATGACCTGAGCGTCACCGCCTGCCTGGGTATCAGTATTTACCCGAATGACAGCGGCAACGCCGTAGAGCTGATCAAGCATGCCGAAACCGCCATGCACACCAGCAAGGAACGCGGCCCGGATAATTTCAGTTTCTATACCGAAGACATGAACCTGCGCGCCCAGCACCAGCAAAACCTGGAAAGCGCGATACGACAGGCACTGGAACGCGATGAATTTGTGTTGCATTACCAGCCAAAACTGGACCTGGCTTCCGGCAACATTGTCGGTGCGGAGGCGCTGATACGCTGGTTCCAGCCGCGCTCGGGGTGGGTCAACCCGGCTGATTTCATTGCGGTGGCTGAAGACAGCGGCTTGATCGTTCCGCTGACCCAATGGGTACTGCGCCAGGCGTGCGAGCAAGCACAGATTTGGCGGGTGATGGGCCTCCCCCCCTTGCGCGTTTCCGTGAATATCTCGGCCATCGACTTTCGCCAGCGCGATTTCGTTGACAACCTGGCGGCGGTTCTCAAGGAAACAGGCCTGCCATCGGCGCAACTGGAGCTGGAAATCACCGAGAGCGTGCTGATGCAGAACGTCGACGAAACCGTGGATATCCTGCAGCGAATCAAGGCCATGGGCGTGCGCCTGGCACTGGATGATTTCGGCACGGGTTATTCCAGCCTCAGCTACCTGCGCCGCTTTCCCATTGATGTGCTGAAAATCGACCAATCCTTCATACGCGGCTTGAACACCAACAGCCAGGACGCGCAGTTGATCACGGCGATCATCGGCATGGGCAAGAGCCTGGAACTCAATATCATCGCCGAAGGGGTGGAAACCACCGAACAACTGGACTTCCTGAAAACGCTGGAGTGCGAAGAAGGCCAGGGTTTTCTGTTCAGCAAAGCCGTGCCGGCGAAAGATTTCGCCCAGTTGCTGCAGGTCGGCCGTGCGATGCCGATAACCCGACAATAGCCCCACGCTTGCAAGGAGTGCTCGCTTGAATGAAGTCTCAACCTATGGTTTGGGTCTGGCCGTCATGGTGGGACTCAGCATGCCACTGCCGGCCGCCCCTCTGGACGAGGCGCTCAAGCCTTTGCCGCCAGTGACGGTGCTGGACGCAGCCAAAGTCGAACTGGGTCGCCAGTTGTTCAATGAGCCACGCCTGTCGGTGAATAACACGCTCTCCTGCGCCAGTTGCCATCAGCTGGAAGCCGGGGGTGCTGACAACAAGCCTTTCTCCATCGGCTTCGACGGCAAACCGGTGGAGATCAATACCCCCTCCGTATTCAACGCCAGCCTGAATTTCAAGCAGTTCTGGAATGGCCGGGTGGACACGCTGGAAGCCCAGGTCGAGCAAGTGGTCATCAGCCCGGCGGAAATGGGCAGCGACTGGAAAACCGTGGTGCAGAATCTAACCGCCCTGCCCGCCTACCAGAACGCCTTCAATCAGGCCTACCCCGACGGCGTCACCGCAGCCAATGTGCAAAACGCCCTGGCCACCTATGAACGCACGCTGCTCACCCCCAATTCGCGCTTCGACCAATACCTGCTGGGCAACACCGACATCCTCACGAAGCAGGAAAAATACGGCTATCAGCGTTTCAAGGATTACGGCTGCATCGCCTGCCATCAGGGCGTGAATATCGGCGGCAATATGTTCCAGAAATTCGGGGTGATGGGTGACTACTTCAAGGCGCGGGGCAACCCGGTCGAATCAGACCTGGGGCGCTACCTGCTGACCAAGGACGAAGAAGACCGCCATGTGTTCAAGGTGCCCAGCCTGCGCAATGTGGCCGTCACCGCGCCGTACTTTCACGACGCCTCGGCCAAGACCCTGGCCGAGGCGGTGGACGTGATGTTCAAGTACCAGCTGGGGCGCAACCCGTCCCAGGAAGATAAAGACCTGATCATCCAGTTTCTCAAGACCTTGACCGGCGAATGGGCGGGCAAGCCTCTATGACCCTTACCCGCCGCCGCACCAGCCAACTCTTGCTCGGCCTGATCGCCCTGCTGCTGGCCTCGACACTGGTATTTCTGTACCTCAAGTCCTCCCGCGACCAAACGGCCACCTATACCCAGTCACGGGACTTGATCCGCCAGCTCAAGCAGCTCAATGCCCAATGGGACAGCGAAGTGCTCAAGGCGCGGATCGCGCTCACCCACAACTACGACCCGCTGGTTACGCCGCTCGCGGACATGACACAACTGTGGGCCAAACTGGGCAGTGACGCGTTTTACCACGGCCCCGAAGACCTGCCCCGCTGGAAGGCCAGCACAGAGGCGTATGAGGCAGCCATCCAGGAAAAAGCCCGGTTGGTCGACCAGTTCAAATCCCACAATGCCGTGCTGCGCAACTCACTGGCTTTTTTGCCAACCGCCGAAGATGACATCCAGGCGCAGTTCAATCGCATTGACGACGCAGGCCGCCTGCAACTGCAAGATGTGGCCACCGACACCTACGATCTTCTGCTCAGCAGCCTTGAATTCGCCCAGGTCACCAGCGACGAGCGCGCCGCCGATATCCTGGTGGGCCTGGGCAAGCTGGCGATCAACAAAGATCGCCTGCCGATTGAGTTCCAGGCCCCGGTGGAGATCCTCAGCAACCACATCTCGCTGATCCTGCGCGAACAGCCGGTGGTCAACGGCCTGCTCGAACGCATTGCCGCAGTCCCCGTGGCCGACCGCCTGGACGAGCTGAACAACCACCTCAATCAGGACCAGCAAGCCGCCGACCTGATCGACCATCAATACCACCTCTACCTGCTGATCTTCTCGACGTTGTTGGTGGTATTGCTGCTCTATCTGGCGGTGCGCCTGCTGCGCAGTTTCGCCGAGATCAACCGGGTCAACCGCGCCTTGCAAGCAGCCAATGAAACCCTGGAGCAACGGGTGGAACGGCGCACCCAGCAGCTCAAGGATGCCCAGAGCGAACTGCTGGACAGCGCCCGCCAGGCCGGCATGGCGGAGATCGCCACCAACGTGCTGCACAACGTTGGCAATGTGCTCAACAGCGTGAATATCTCCGCCGACCTGGTCACCCGCAAACTGCGCAGCAGCAAGGCATTGGGATTGGGCAAGGCCATGCAGTTGATCAACGAACACACGGCTGACCTGGGCACCTTCCTGACCCAGGATGAAAAGGGCAAGCTGCTGCCGGGCTACCTCAACCAACTGGTGGAGGCCATTGCCATCGAACAGCAAGGCATGGCCGATGAACTGGCGCAACTGAGCAAAAGCGTTGACCACATCAAGGACATCGTCTCTACCCAGCAATCCTATGCCGGTGCATCCACGCTGATGGAGCCGGTGCATATCAGCGCCCTGATGGAAGACGCCCTGCGCATGAACGCCGGCGCGCTGAGCCGCCACCACGTCACAGTGGTCAAGGAATATGGGCAAGTGCCGGAAATCATGGCCGACAAACACCGGTTGCTGCTGATCATGGTCAACCTGATCAGCAACGCCAAATACGCCATGTCCAACCTCACCGACCGGCCACGGCAGATGACCCTGGCGGTGCAACAATTGGACGACGCCACCTTGCAGATCAGCGTGAAGGACGAAGGCGAAGGCATCCCCGCCGAGAACATGACCCGGATCTTCACCCACGGTTTCACCACCCGCAAGGAGGGCCACGGCTTCGGCCTGCACAGTTGCGCCCTGGCCGCCGTGGAAATGCACGGCCAGCTCAGCGCCCGCAGCGACGGGCCGGGGCTGGGCGCAGTGTTCACCTTGACGATTCCTCTGACCCTTGCCGGAAGCCCGCCATGAACCAACCACCTAACCGGCGCATTTTGCTGATCGACGATACCCCGTCGATCCACGACGATTTCCGCAAGATCCTGATGCCAACCGGTGAATCGAACCAGGCGCTGGATGATATGGAGTCGGCACTGTTCGGCGACACCAGCAAACCCACGGTACAACCCTTTGAGCTGCACTCGGCCTATGGCGGAGAGGAAGGCCTGCAGCTGCTCGCCACGGCCATGGCAGAAACCCGGCCCTATGCCCTGGCGTTTGTGGACATGCGCATGCCCCAAGGCTGGGACGGGGCCAAGACCATCGAAGAGTTGTGGAAAGTCGACCCTGGCCTGCAGGTGGTGGTGTGCACCGCGTATTCGGATTATTCCTGGGATGACCTGCTGCATCGCCTGCAGGGCTACGATCGTTTGCTGATCCTGAAAAAACCGTTCGACAACATCGAAGTCCAGCAGATGGCCAATACCCTGGCCAACAAATGGGACATGGCTCGCCGCGCCTCACTGCAAACCGCCCACCTGGAGCAGTTGGTGGAACAGCGCACCCTGGCGCTGCAAGTGGAAATCGACGAGCGCAAGCAACTGGAAAGCCAACTGGTACAGTCGGAAAAGCTCGCATCCCTGGGGCAGTTGGCCGCGGGCGTGGCCCATGAGATCAATAACCCGGTGGGGTTTATCTCGTCCAACCTCAGCACGCTCGATGGCTACTTCAACCAGCTGCAACAGATGCTGGAAGCTTACCGGCTGGCCGAGGACAGCCTCGCGCAGGGCGAGCAACTCAAAGCCCTGCGCACCGAACTGGAACTGGATTTTCTCAAGGACGACATTCCCCTGTTGATCAGGGAGTCCAAGGAAGGCATCGGGCGCGTGGTGCAAATCGTCAAGGACCTGAAAAACTTCTCGCGGGTCGACAATGACCAGACCTGGCAATTTGCAAACCTGCAGCAGGGCATCGACTCCACGCTGAACATCGTCGCCAGCGAGCTCAAGTACAAGGCCGACGTGATCAAACGCTATACGCCATTGCCGGAAATCGAATGCCTGGCCTCGCAACTCAACCAAGTGGTCATGAACCTGGTGATCAACGCCGCGCAAGCCATGGGGCCGGAGCGCGGCACCATTACCATCAGCAACGGCGTGGAAGGCGAGAACGTGTGGCTGGAAGTGGCGGACAACGGCTGCGGGATTGACCCGCAGGCCATGCAGAAAATTTTTGATCCATTCTTCACCACCAAACCAGTGGGCGAAGGGACGGGGCTGGGGTTGTCACTCTCCTACGGCATCGTCAAAAAACACCGTGGCGATATCTCCGTGAGCAGTGAGCTGGGCAAAGGCACGCGGTTTCGCGTGGTGCTGCCGATTCGGCAGACGGCGGCGTAGGGCACGCCGCCGCATCATGCTCACGCCTCGGCTTTTTTCGGACTCGACCCAAACGCCGCAAAGCGCTTGTTGAACCCGGCAATCCGGCCTTCGACCTGGGTCTTGCGCTGCTGGCCGGTGTAGATCGGATGCGACGCGCTGGATACGTCCAGCGGGATGTACGGGTAGGTGTTGCCGTCGCTGTGTTGATGGGTGCGATCGCTGTCGGCGGTGGAGCCGATCAGGAAGAACACGTCGGCAGCGGTGTCGTGGAACAGCACTGTGCGGTAGTCGGGATGGATACCAGCTTTCATGGGGCCTCCGGGGCGTTTGGTTGCGACTTTATTGTTATACAGTAACACCAAATAA
This sequence comes from Pseudomonas sp. SR18, assembly GCF_023701505.1. NCBI lineage: Bacteria > Pseudomonadati > Pseudomonadota > Gammaproteobacteria > Pseudomonadales > Pseudomonadaceae > Pseudomonas > Pseudomonas sp. SR18. The sequence continues at coordinate 109,768 of NZ_JAMQAU010000009.1, forward strand.
GCCTACAAACGAGAACCGATTGCAATAAGAAACGACCGGGGCGGCATATGAAGAATAAACCCCCAGGTTGTTTGTGGTTTCCGGACTGGCGCAGAATGCCCCATCGACCTCAGAGTCCGAACCAAGGAAACCGTATGAGCCTGTCCTTGCTAAGCCGCTACGCCTTTTTTGCTGTGTGCGTCATTTTTACCCTCGCCAGCCTCCCCTTTATCGAACATGAATGGCTGTGGCCCATCACCCTGGTCACCGGCGTGCTGAGCCTGATCGGCATTTTCGACCTGCTGCAAAGCCCCCACGCGGTGCGCCGCAACTACCCGATCCTGGGCAATATCCGTTATTTGGTGGAAGCCATTCGCCCGGAAATCCGCCAGTACCTGCTCGAATCCGATAGCGACGCCCTGCCCTTCTCCCGCTCGCAACGCTCGCTGGTCTACTCCCGCGCCAAGAACGAAACCGCCGACAAACCCTTCGGCACCCTCATCGACGTGTACCAGTCGGGCTTCGAATTCATCGGCCACTCCATGCGCCCGGCGCCGCTGAGCGATCCCAGCACGTTTCGTGTGATGGTCGGCGGCCCGCAATGCACACAGCCGTACTCGGCGTCGGTGTTCAATATCTCGGCAATGAGTTTTGGCTCCCTGAGCGCCAACGCCATTCGGGCGCTCAACCATGGCGCCAAGCTGGGCAACTTTGCCCACGACACCGGCGAAGGCAGCATCAGCCCCTATCACCGTGAAAACGGCGGCGACCTGACCTGGGAACTGGGCAGCGGCTACTTTGGCTGTCGCACCAGCGATGGCCGTTTCGACCCGGAACGTTTCGCTGTGCAGGCGCAGAACCCGCAGGTGCGCATGATCGAAATCAAGATGAGCCAGGGTGCCAAACCTGGCCATGGCGGGATCCTGCCCAAGCATAAAGTGACCAAGGAAATCGCCGAAACCCGTGGCATCCTGATGGGCGAAGACTGCGTCTCACCGTCGCGCCACAGCGCGTTTTCCACGCCCATCGAACTGATGCAGTTCATCGCCCAACTGCGCGAACTGTCTGGCGGTAAGCCGGTAGGTTTCAAGTTCTGCCTGGGCCATCCGTGGGAATTCATGGGCATCGCCAAGGCCATGTTGGAGACCGGCATCCTGCCCGACTTTATCGTGGTCGACGGCAAGGAAGGCGGTACCGGCGCCGCGCCCGTGGAGTTCACCGACCATATCGGCGTGCCGCTACGTGAAGGCCTGTTGTTTGTGCACAACACCTTGGTGGGCTTGAACCTGCGCGACAAGATCAAGCTCGGCGCCAGCGGCAAGATCGTCAGCGCCTTCGACATCGCCAGCGTCCTGGCCATCGGTGCCGACTGGGCCAACTCGGCGCGCGGCTTTATGTTCGCCATCGGCTGCATCCAGTCGCAAAGCTGCCACACCAACAAATGCCCGACCGGCGTCGCCACCCAGGACCCATTGCGCCAACGCGCCCTGGTGGTGCCGGACAAAGCCCAGCGCGTGTTCAACTTCCACCGCAACACCCTCAAGGCGTTGGCAGAAATGCTCGCGGCGGCGGGCCTGGATCATCCGTCGCAGCTGTCAGCCAAGCATTTGGTGCGACGCATGTCAGCGACCGAGATCAAGCTGTTCTCGCAACTGCATGTGTTCCTCAAGCCGGGTGAATTGCTCACCGGTGAAGTGAACGGCGAGTTTTATTCACGTATGTGGCAGATGGCGCGGGCGGACAGTTTTGAGCCGCATGAGTCAGCAGTCGCCTGATGGACGCGTTCTAACCCCCCTCTGCTGAACCGGACCATCGACGGCATCGTTGAAACAAGGAGATTCACATGCCGTTAAGGTCGTGCGCGCAATTGAGACATTCAGTAATACCCAACCTTTGCAATTGCTTACAAATACCGCCAACCTGCGCCCGCCCGACGCACGGCGTACGACATCACCGCCGCCTGCCTGTCCTTAATAAACCTACTTGTTCAAGAGCCCGCTGCCATGCTGAACGGACGCGACCCGCGCATCGATTTTTTTCGGGGCCTGGCGTTGATCTTCATTTTCTGGGATCACGTCCCCCACAACCCCCTCGGTCAAATCACCTTGCGCAACATCGGTTTCAGCGATGCCGCCGAAGTGTTCGTATTCCTGGCCGGCTATGCCTCGGTGCTGGCCTACGGCAAGGTCCTGCAGCGCGAGGGTTACTGGATGGCTGGCCTGAAGATCCTGCGTCGGACCTGGGTGTTGTACGTGGTGCATATCTTTTTGCTGGCGATGCTGATGGGCATCGTGTTCTTCGCCAACAGCCATGTGGAAACCCGCGACCTCGTCGAAGAGATGGGCCTGACGCACTTCGTTACCCACCCGCAGCAGGCGCTGACCGATGAGTTGCTACTGCGCTTCAAGCCCAACCTGATGGACCCGTTGCCGTTGTACATCGTGCTGCTGGCCGGCCTGTCGCTGGTGCTGCCGTTGTTGCTGCGCCAGACCTGGCTGGTGGTGGGCGCGTCGATGACGGTGTACCTGCTGGCGCCGTGGATGGGCTGGAACCTGCGGGCGATTGCCGACGGCGTGTGGTACTTCAACCCGGTCACCTGGCAGTTGCTGTTCGTGCTCGGCGGCGCAGCGGCGATTCATGCCAGCCGGCCACGCCCGCTGCAAAACCAGGCCTTATCCCGGCAGCCGTTATTCCTCGCCGCAGCCGCCTATGTGCTGGCCGCTGGCGTGATCACCCTGTCGTGGCGCTGGCCCGAGATCCATGACGCGTGGATGCCATCGGCCCTCAGTGACTGGCTGTACCCCATCAGCAAGACCGACCTGTCGCCGGTGCGGTTGCTGCACTTCCTGGCCCTGGCCTACGTCACCGCCAAACTGCTGCCGGGCCGCGGCTGGACGCAAAACTGGCTGGCGCAACAAACCTGCCGCATGGGCCGTTACTCCCTGGAAGTGTTCTGCCTCGGCGTGTTGCTGGCACCGTTGGCGGACATGGTCAACGCCATGGCCGGCGATGCGTTCGCCATGCAGATTTTGACCGCTCTGGCAGGCACTGCCTTGATGGCCTTGCTGGGAGCCTGGCTGGAGTTCAACAAACGCCTGAACCAATCTACAAAAATGGCCCAGGCCTGAAAAACAAAAAGCCCCGATCAAGGGGCTTTTTGTTGTCCGTCTGGCTATCAGGCCGCTGAACGCACCGCCGCGTTCGTCGGCTGCAACTTGAACACATAGAACAACACCGTCAGCAGCACCAGGAACACCGGCCCCACATACAGTGCAATGCGCGTGTCCGGGAAGTACGCCATCAAGCCCACCACCAATACCAGGAAGGCCAGTGCCAGGTACGAACTGACCGGGTACAGCCACATGCGGTACTTGAGGTTTTTCTGTTCGGCCGGGCTCAGGCTCTTACGGAACTTGAGCTGGGCCAGCAGGATCATCACCCAGGTCCAGATCGCGCCAAAGGTGGCAATGGAGGTCACCCAGACGAAGACTTTTTCCGGCACCAGGTAGTTGAGCAACACGCCCAGCAACAACGCGCCGATGGACAACAGCAGCGCCTTGCGCGGAACGCCGTTGCTGGAGGTGGTGCCGAACGCGGCCGGGGCCTGGCCGTTCTGCGCCAGGCTGTAGAGCATGCGCCCGGTGCTGAAGATGCCGCCGTTGCACGACGACAGCGCCGCTGTGATCACCACGAAGTTGATGATGCCGGCAGCGGTCTTGATGCCCAGGCGCTCAAAGGTCATCACAAACGGGCTGCCCTGGGTGCCGATTTCGTTCCATGGGTAGATCGACAGAATCACAAACAGCGCGCCGACATAGAACAACAGAATGCGCCAGAACACCGAGCCGATGGCATTGGGAATGGTCTTCTGCGGGTTCTTCGCTTCACCGGCGGTGAGGCCGATCATCTCCACACCCAGGTAGGCGAACATCACCATTTGCAGAGACATCAGCACACCCTGCACACCATTGGGCATGAAGCCGCCGTGGGCCCACAGGTTGGAAATCCCCAACGCCACGCCATCGTTGCCAAAACCGAACGCGATGATGCCCACGCCGCCGATCACCATCGCAATGATGGTGACGATCTTGATCAACGCGAACCAGAATTCGAACTCACCGAAGGCCTTGACCGCGATCAGGTTGATGGTGCCCATGCTGATCAGGGCCGCCAGGGCCCAGATCCAGCGCGGCGTATCGGGGAACCACACGCCCATGTACACCGCCACGGCGGTGATCTCCGCCACGCAGGTCACCAGCCACAGGAACCAGTAATTCCAGCCGGTCAGAAAACCCGCCAACGGGCCGAGGTAATCCTGTGCATAGCGACTGAAGGAGCCGGCCACCGGATTGTGCACAGCCATCTCGCCGAGGGCGCGCATGATCACCAGGATGGCCAGGCCACCGATGATGTAGGAGAGCATGATGGCCGGACCGGCCATTTCGATGGCCTTGGCCGAACCGAGGAACAGGCCGACACCGATACAGGCGCCGAGCGCCATCAGGCGAATATGCCGCTCGCCCAGTTCGCGTTTGAGCGGGCCGCCCGAAGCGGTCTCGCCCTGGGGCAGGTGATTGCCGACTGGCATAGGGATACAACCTCGTCTTGTTATTGGATATGAGCCTGCGACTCCGATACCTCGCGACGGGTCTGTCATGAGGTACGGTTCCCGGTTCACTTCTTGGGTAAACCGGTCTGGCCGGGCCAGATCAGGGAGTGCAGTATAAAAAGCTCAACCCAGTGATTTTCACTCTATAAATGGCAATATTCAGCGGGAGTTCCCGTGTAAATCCGATTGCACAGTTGGAGTATCGCACAGCAATGGTGCGCCATTTCACGCAAATACACGCCTGCGCCTACCACTCCTGCGTCCACAACGGCGCGTCGAAAAACAACTTGCGCGCCATTTTCAGGTTGATCTCGCCGCGATGAATCTCCAGTGTCTGCACCGCCCGCCCGCCTTGCCCGGCCTGAATGCGGGCAAAAGCCTGAGCCTGGACCTGTGCCTGGGTCTGTTTGCCCATGCGATGCTGCGCCGGTGTCTTGAGGTGCGCAGCGGTGAAATGATCGTCCGGTCCGGTCTGGCGCTCATAGTGAAAGTGCCCGTAGCACAAGGCCTGCCGCGTGTGCACATCCATCACCACATAGGTCTGCAACCAATCATTGGCGTTGGCGGCCAGCGCGATCCGCCCGCCTTGGCGCAAAATGCGCGCCTCACGGTGGCTGACCAGCACTTCCAGGCCCGACTGAGTGGGCGCACGCGCCTTGATGGCATTCAGGCGAGCCTGCAAACCCTGCTCCGACAAACGACTGGCCCCAGCTCGCAACTCGTCGGCCACGGTTCTGGCCCGAGCCTGTTGGGTAGCCGCCAGGGGGGCCGGCTCGGTGTGCTGCAGGCGTTGGTGGATGGCGTCGGCACACTGGCGCAACGTGTCGGCGCGCTGCTCCAGAATGTCCTGCAGCGACTGGGGCTCGTTGGCGTTGCGCGCCATTTTCAGCACTTCGGCAATTGCCTGCTCCACTGCCCCCTGCAACGCCTTGCCCTGTTCAATCAAACGGTTGAGGTTGGGCAGCGGGGCAGCACCTTTGGGAGCAGGCTTGGTGACGGGCTCCCACACCCCATCGGCGGCGTGGGTAAACGAAGCGATCACGGTGTCCTGGTTATCCATCACCTCGGCCAGCTCGACCGGCTGTTCGTCCGTCGCCAACGTGAGGCGGGCGACATACATGTCCTGGTTGCGGGTGCGGATGATGCTTTTGCGTACCGCACGAGGGGCGGCAGCAGGGGCCGAGGCAGCGACCGGCTCAGGGTTCGCGGTGGTCAGGGCGGCGGCCAGTTGACGCTCGGTTTGCGCGCGCAGTTGAGTGAACAAGCGTTGCAATTTATCCAGGTAGCCCAGGTGGAATTTGTCCGGCTCCATCGCTCGCCAGAATTCGATGCGGTCATCGGTCAGCGCGTAGACGCGGCTGAAGCTCTCCAACAACTCGATACGCAACTGCGGGCTCTGGGGCGCCAGCTCGTCCAGTTGCGCCAGGGAACTGCTGGCCCAGCGTGCGCGATGAACCGTGTCATCCAGGCTTTGGAAGAAATCATCGGCCAGCCTCGGCCCTTCGGCTTTGAGCGCCACCGCCCACAGGGTCGTCACCTGCAATGACTGCAACTCCAGTACCGTCGGGCCTGTCGGCTGGTCCAACAGCAACGCGCGGGCCTTGTTCTCCCCGTACTTGGGTACGCGCTTCAATTCCTGCAGGAAATCGAGTTCTCGGACGCGCAAGTCGATGGCATTTTCATTGCTGTCCGCCACCTGTCGCATACACTCGCCCAAGGTGCGGTGAGCCTGTTGATTGATATCCGACAGGGCCTCCTCCGCTGTCTCGAACTGCACCTGGTCCAGCAGCGACAAGATCCTGGCATTGATAGCGGCGGTCGTATCACGGGCCAGCGACTGCAACTGCCACAGGTTACGAATCAGCCCCTCAAGCGACGTCGACAATTCACCTTCATAGCCCGGGCGTGGCTTGAGGGCGCGCAAGCCTTTGAGGCTCTGCAACTCCAGCAATGAAGCGTCCAGCTTGTTTCGCAGCTCTTGAGCATATCGGTCGGCGGCCGTGGCGCGCTGCTGTTCGGTCATGCGCGGGTCGGCACTGGATTTCAGCTGACGAGCCACGGTCATTGCACGATTCGCCGCTTCCCGACGCTGAGTGTATTGACGGTACTCCCGTTCCAGTTGCTCGTAGCGCGACGCCGTGTCCGGCACAGCCACCGGCTTGTCAGCCTGCCCTCCCAGCAGGCGCAGGCGCAAATCCACGTCCCAGACGCGAGTGTCCAACAACCTGAGCCATGGCCCCAGCTCGCGACCATCGGCACTGATCACCCGCACACTGTTATCAGTGACCTTGACCCGGTACACATGGCCGCGCACCGGCACCTGCCACTGCGGCGGTTGTGCGGCGGCGTTGAACAACACCCCATCGAGCCGCCCGCCGACCTGCGCCCCCGGCAATCGCTCAGACAAGGGCAGTGCCCTCAGGCTCAGCCGTTCGAGCCGGGCTTGCAGGGGCGGCGTGAGGGTGTCGCGTGCATTGCTCCAGCCACTGGGCGAGCGCAAGGGCACGCCGAGCGGGCCGCGGACCACGGTCGTCGGCGCAACTCTTGGCGGTGTCGGCTCGAAGGCCGGATGTTGCAACGCCAGCGTCGATGGCCATTCGTGGGGCGACGCCCGATGCGCCAGAATCAGCACCAGGTTGGTCAACAGGTCCATGACCCCCTGGGCCTGGGCTGCCGCGTCATCGCTGCTGATGGCGTGCACGTCCTGATAGACACCGTCCATCACCTGAACCATCCACCCCGCCAGCGCCACCGGCCCCCTGACAAAGGGCAAAACGCTGTTGAACAGCAACCACCCAGCTTCTTTCAACGTCATCCAACGCTGCTCGGCGTTGGACACCGACTGGCGCTGCGCCAGGCTGACCAGCGCCTGAACCGTGGCGGCGAACACCTGAGGCAACGGGTCACCGCTCTCCAGGGATTTGCTCAGTTGAGCCGGCGCCGGGCGCTCGGGGGTGCTGAACTCATCGCCGGGCAGAAAGTGCCGCACATGCGGTTCCTGAAAACCGCCATTGGCATACACCGCCCGGCGCGTCGCAGGCAGCCAGGCCAGCACCATGTCCTGCAAGGGTCCCGGTGCCTTGATCGCCTCGAACAAGGCTTGGGCGGATGCAAACTCTCGCAGGCAGGGGCTGAACAACGGTTGGTAGAGCACGTGCGGCCCCAACTCGGAATGCCGGGCGCCAATCACATACATATTCACCACCGTGTCCGGGGTGGACGTGGGCGTGGCGCTGAATGCCAACGGCCATAACGCCGCCTCAGGTTGCTGCGTCACGGCGGCCTGCACCAGGCGATACCCGGCCTCGGTCATGCCGTTCTCGGCGTTGATCTTCATCTGCACCGCCAGCAGCGGCAATTGGGCGCGCACTTGCTGGATAAACAACGCTTCGCGGCGCAACCGTTCGGCGCCATCGTCTATCAATGTGTCCTTGAGCAACTGCGGGTACGACTGGCCAATATCCACTTCGGTCACGCAGCCCTTCAGCAACGTCGCCGTCAGCCAGGCAGGCGCGGGATTGCCCTTGAGGGTGATCGCTGATGGCAAATGAGGGAAACCACCGAGATTCTCCAGGGCCAGGTCCGTAAGGCTCAGGGTCACGTGACGCACGTCACCGCTGGCAAAGCCGCCCGGCGTCATGGCTGCGGTCACAATCCGGTAGGTCAGCTTGATGTCATCCGGCTCGACGCCGTTGGCCCTGCGCTCCTTGAGCAGGCACTGCGTCAGGGCTCGCGCGGCGAAGGTCCGAATCGGCGCGATGCCGTCAAGAAAAGTCCGCCCGCCCGCCGAAGCCTGCGCCACGACCAGAACCTCAAGCGCGCGGGCATAGGCCAGGCTGTCTGCCGTCGACGCATGGATCAGCCACAGCGGCAGTTGGTCCTGCAGCCGTTGCTGAAACGGCGTCAGCACTGATTCGAACCAACGCATAGGGTCCGTCACATAGTCGAGCATCTGCTGGAATTGGCTGGGCGTACGCGGCACGGTGCAGTCGATGGCCAACACATCCGCCCGCTGGCGTTCGGCATAGCTGGCGGCCAGGGCGTCGAACGGATCGCCCCAAGGCTCCTGAACAAACCATTCGAGCGCCTGACCGGCCAGACGCTCGTTCAGGTAGTCGGGGATCAACGCCTCGATGTCCTCCAGGCGCGTAAGCGGCTGAACGCCCGTCGCCAGGCTGAAAAGCAACAACGTACGCAACTCGGCGCCGAACAACCGATGGTCGAGGATCAACAGCGGCAGCATTTGCGGAGTCTGCAGCGTGCCCTTGGGCCGGACGTGTACGGTCCAGACCTGCAACGAAGCGCCGTGAAGGCTCCATTGCCGATCAGGACGAGTGGCACGTAATTCCGTGGCTGGAAAAACCTTGGCGAATTGCTGCGCATCCATGCCCGGTGGTGGCGAGCTGTCATACAGCAACGCCAGGCAATCGTCGGACAGATAGCCCCATCGCGTCATGTTCACCGGCAGCGTCTCACGCCACCAGCCCTGCAGTCGTGCAAGCCAGGCGTCCAACAGGTTCGGCCCGAGTTGGTTGACGAGGTTTTCAATGTCCGCCAATGGCGGGCCACCCTTCACATAGACTTCGCGCTGGTGCAAGAAGACTTGATCGTAACCCTCGACATACCACACTGGCCGTGCGCTGGTGAGGCGCAGCACGACCTCGTCCGCAAGGCGGCTGTAGAGGTGCTGCTCGGCTTGGGTTGGGGTGCCGATGGCGACCCGCTCGGCGAGAAAGTTGCAGCTGCCAAACCGTCGATCCAGCGTGGCCTGTACCTGCTCGATCGCCACCTCCCGCAGTGTTGGGGCGTCAGAAAACAAACTGACGACTTGCTTGATGTGGCCGCGACGTAATGAAGGTGTTTCCGGCATGGGGTGGGCTTCCTTATGACGGCCCCGGAGTTGGGTCCGATAAACCCTGTACGTTAAGGAAGACCGTCGCCCCGACTGTGGTAGCCGGATAGCGCCGCCCACGCCGACAATTTTCTCGGCTGCGCCAATCAGCGTCTAAGCTTCAATCAAGTCCGATCAATCTGCCGGGATGGATCAATCGACTATGGGCGCTTTATGGCAAACCGATTCGACCAAGGCTGCGGCTCCCGCCGACAGCCTGGATGAACAGCCATTGCCACGACGCCCCCGCAAGCCGTTGTATCGGTGGCGAATGGTGTGGCTGCTGCTGGTAATCGCGCTGATCGCTGCGGGTTACGCCGCCCAGCGCGAAATGCGCACGTCGCATTGGCAGGCGCAGCAACTGAGTCACCTGGCCGCGACGCTCGGCTACACGCTGGAGCCCGGCCCCAGCGATGCCATGGTCTATCCCGGTGAAGGCCCCTTCGACAAACGCCTGGGCTACAGCGACCTGGATGAATTCCTGCCGCGCCTGCTCAAGCGCAATTACCTGATTGATCGTCAGGCGCGGTTCTCAGCGCCGTTGATGGCGTACACCGAGCGGGGCCTGTTCGTGCCCTATGCCGAGAAAATCCAGGCGGGCCTGTCGATCAGCGACTGCCGAGCCGAGCCGCTGTACCGCTTCACCTATCCACACCAGTCGTATCAGGACTTCGCCGCGATCCCGCCGGTGGTGGTCAACAGCCTGCTGTTCATCGAAAACCGCGACCTGCTCGACCCGGCGCAACCTGAAGCCAACCCGGCGGTGGACTGGCCGCGTTTCGCCAAGGCAGCCTGGTCACAAGTGGCCAAGCTGCTGCATTTGCCGGGGCAGACGGCGGGCGGCAGCACCCTGGCCACCCAGTTGGAAAAATACCGCCACTCGCCCGACGGCCTGACGTTGTCCGGCGGCGAGAAACTGCGCCAGATGTTTTCCGCCAGCGTGCGCGCGTATCAGGACGGCCCGCAGACCTTGCAGGCACGCCAGAACATCGTGCGCGACTACCTCAACAGCGTGCCGTTGTCCGCCGTGCCCGGCCACGGCGAAGTACATGGCATGGCCGAAGGCCTGCGGGTGTGGTACGGCGCCGACTTCAACCGCACCAACGCGCTGCTCGCCGACAACTCCGCGCAACACCTCGCGCAAAAAGGTGTGGCGCTGCGCGAGGTGTTGTCGTTGATGATCGCCCAGCGTCGGCCTTCCCATTACCTGTCCAAAGGCCACGCCGAACTGGAAACCCTGACCGACAGCCATATCCGCCTGCTGACGCAGAACAACGTCATCGAACCGGCCTTGGCGGACGCCGCCCTGGCCAGCCGGGTGAGTTATCGCGACTGGCAGCAACAGCCGACGATGCAACCGATTGAAACCAACAAAGGCATCAGCGTCGCCCGCAGTCGCCTGGCCGCCCTGCTCAACCGTCCGCTGTACGACCTGGACCGCCTTGACCTGACCGCCACCACGACCTTGCAGGACGATCTGCAAAACCAGGCCACGGCCTACCTCAAGCACCTGGCAGATCCCGCCTTCGCCGGCCAGATCGGCCTGCTCGGCCCGCGCCTGCTGACGCCCGCCAGCACCGCGCAAGTGCGCTACAGCTTCACCCTCTATGAGATGACCGCCGACGGCGCACGGGTACGGGTACAAACTGACAACACCGACCAACCCTTCGACATCAACGAAGGCAGCAAGCTGGAACTGGGCTCCACCGCCAAGCTGCGGGTGCTGACCACCTACCTGCAAATCATCAGCGAGCTGCACGACCGTTATGCCGACCAGACCCCCGCCGCGCTGAAAACCGTCAGCGTCGACGAGCAGGATCGCCTATCGCGCTGGGCCGTGGATTACCTGGCGCAAAACAGCGACCGCAGCCTGCCGAAGATGCTCGATGCGGCGCTCAACCGGCAGTATTCGGCCAGTCCCGGCGAGCGCTTTTTTACCGGCGGCGGCCTGCATCACTTCAATAACTTTCGCAACGAAGACAACGGCCGCAACCCCACCTTGCGTGAGGCCCTGCGTGAGTCGATCAACCTGCCGTTCATTCGCCTGATGCGTGACCTGGTGCGCTACAGCACCTATCAAGGCCCCAACAACAGCGCCGAGCTGCTCAAGGATGACAACGACCCGCGTCGCCAGGAATACCTGGCCCAGTTCGCCGACCGCGAGGGCACTACTTTCCTGCTGCGGTTCTGGAAGCGCTACCGCAATAAAGACACCCAGGCCCGGCTCGACACCTTCCTCGACAGCATGCACCCCACCGCCATGCGCCTGGCGGCGGTGCACCGTTATCTGCTACCGCAGGCCAATCAGGACAGCTTCAACCGTTTCGTGCGCGCGCATCTGCCCACCAAAGCCCCGGAAAAACTCACCGACGAACGCCTGGCCAAGCTCTACAAGGATTACGGCCCCGGCGCCTACGACCTGCCGGACCAAGGCTATATCGCCAAGGTCCATCCATTGGACCTGTGGCTGCTCGGGTACCTGCTCAACCACCCCGACGCCACCTTCACCCAGGCCGTCGCCGCCAGCGAGCACGAGCGTCAGGAGGTGTATGGCTGGCTGTTCAAAAGCCGCCACAAAAGCGCCCGGGACAGCCGCATCCGCACCATGTTGGAGATCGAAGCCTTCCTCGACATTCATCAACGCTGGCAAGCCGTCGGCTATCCCTTCGACCACTTGGTACCGTCCCTGGCCACCGCCATTGGCAGTTCGGGCGACAGGCCCGCAGCCCTGGCGGAATTGGTGGGAATCATCCTCAACGATGGCGTGCGCCAACCGACCGTGCGTATCGACAGCCTGCATTTCGCCGCTGGCACGCCTTATGACACCCGCCTGGTGAACAACCCCGACAAGGGCAAACGGGTGATGCCCAGTGAAGTCGCCAGCGCCTTGCGCTCGGCCTTGTCCCAAGTGGTGGACGACGGCACCGCCAAACGCGTGGCCGGCAGTTTCAAACTGGCGGACGGCACGCCGCTGGTCATGGGCGGCAAGACCGGCACCGGTGACAACCGCATAGAAGCCATCGGTGCCGGCGGGCGCCTGCTCAGTTCCAAATCGATCAACCGCACCGCCACCTTCGTGTTCTACATCGGCGAGCAGCACTTCGGCACGCTGACCGCGTTTGTGCCGGGCAGTTCGGCGCAACAGTTCACCTTCACCTCCGCACTGCCCGTACAGGTCCTCAAGGGCATGGCGCCCTGGCTGACACCTTATCTGCAACCCGGTGGGCACACCTTGTGCCAAGTATCCACGACACAATAAACGTCACAGTAGCCGAGCAAGCCCGCTCACCACAGGGTTCTGTGTCAGCCTTTAAGCGTTGTTTAATTACGGCGCCAGGAAATCGAACACCAGATGCACCGTGCCGTAATAATCCCCGCCCCGGTAGCCGCCTTCGGGCTTGATCGCGGCGATGTCCAATTCGGCACGGCGCCCTACGCGAGCGTCATCGGCATTGACCACTTCAGTGGCGTCCAGGGTCAAGGGCACCCGGTTGAACAGCACTTGCAAGTCGATGCGGTTGCGCCCGTTGAACAGGTAAGGCTCTGCCCCCAAGCGGGCTGCAACGCCGCCGTTGATATTTTTCACGTCGAAGTTCTTGCGCAGGCGACTGAGTTCAGAGGTCACCAGGTTCCAGGCGAGCAATTGGTCCTGGCCCATCCAGTCGGGCTCCGATGGCAGTACATAAGCCTCGTGGACCGGGATCGTCACCGACACATCAAAGGAATGGCGCTCCTGAATCGCTCCGGCATGTGTGCCAACCACCGTCAAGGCGGCCAGCACAGCGAGTCTTGTCAGTTGCTTGAACATCATGATCACCCGTTACGTTTTTCGAACTTCAGCGGTTTTTTGCCCTGCCCTTCAACCAATACAAAGTTGTAGCGCCGGCCCGGTTTTTTCTCGAATTTCAACTGGCGTCCCGGCAGGATGTGGTGCTTGGTAGTCGGCACGCAGTCGGTGGCATTGCTCGCCGAACAGTCATGAAACTCGTCCAGCACCACCACACTGTTACCGGCGTTGCGCAGTCGGTACTCATCCGGGGTTTCATTGATCTGGGTATCGAAGCGGGTGTCCTTGGGGCGCACGAAAAACACCGTGCCGTAGCCGGTCATCACGTTGATCCCGGCAGCCAGGTCATCCTTGTATTCGGCCTGTTCCTCAGAGCTGATCCCGAAGTTGTCGTCTTTTTCCGGCACCACGGGGATAAAGCGCAGGCGGAAATAGCGCTCCTTGTCCCGCGCGCCCATGTACAACAGCCGTGTGCCCTGGCGCCCGTTCACCGGCACGATCAAGCGCGCCGGGCTGGCCATCAGGCCATCGCGGTTGGTGGTCACGCCTTTATCGTCCACCTGCGAACCAACCGGTACTTCTTTAGAGGTGCCGTCCTCGCTGTAGACAATCTCCAGCACATTGACCTTGACGAACGCGGTGCTGGTGCCGCCGTTGAACACACGCTTGAGGTATGAGCTGCGCTCACCCTCCAGGTAGTCGTACACCACCCCGACATTGATCTGCGGCCCGGCATGGGCCGTGAGCGACAACAGGCACAACCCGATCCATAACACTGCACGCTTCATGTTTACTTCACCTCATTGATTGAATGCGGCGGGCCTGGCCCGCCGTTGTTACGGGGCCGACCTAAATTTGTGAATCCCACATCACGGTCGCTACACCTGAGTAGGTACTGCCCGGCTGCTTGAGCATTTCGCCCATGTCGTCACGCAACACTTCAAAGTGCAGGGTGCCGGGCCGGTCGTTGACGTAGAACAGCGGCTGGAACAGTTCGGTACCGCTGCCATCCAGGCGCAGCGGGCGTCTGCGCACCGCCTGGTCGCCCTGGCCGTCGATGCCGCCGGGCAGGGTCACGGCCACCTGCACCGGCACTTCATCGCCGGTGCCGTTGCGCAAGCCACAGGTGTTGCCCATGACAATCGAGCACTCCAGCTGCATCTTGAAACGCGAACTGGCGGCGATCCTGAAGGTTTGATCGCGGTACAACCGTGCCGGTGTGCGGCCGCGATTGAGCCAGGCTTGCCAACCACCTTCGGGGATCAGTTCGATGCGGTTGCCGCCGGGCGGGATGTCGACCCTGAGGGAGTGCTCGACACTCAAGGCAAAGTTGAACGTAATAGCGTTCTGCACGGGAATGACCACATCGCCAAAATCAAAGTCCGCGCGGGGGCCCATCGAATAGGTGAGGCTTCCTCGGTACAGCCCCGAAGACATACCCAATGGGTTAGGGGTCTTGATTTCGTAGGCGTACTCCATCTGTGCAAGGTTTATATAAGAAAGATCCTGCGCAGTTTTTCGGCTGCACGCTCCCGCACCTTCGGGCACCAGCCAAAAATAGGCAGCAGCATTAGTGCTGGCCACCAGGAAGCCGGTACTTACACATGGGCTCGGAGCGTTCGTCCATACTGGCTGCCATGCCTGACCCGGCGGCGCCCAGGCGTTGACTCCTGGAGGACGTGGAACGTCCCATGGCGTACCGATACCGGCCATACGCATCTGGACTGTTTCGGTCTCACCGGTCATGACATGTGTGACCTGTAAGTCCCGCCAGTCGGATGGCACCTTCACCATAAACCCTTGCCGCTCATCCTCATGATTGGCCAAAACCGGCGCAATCGTTCTCGCCCGGAACTCAGGCGCCCTGAGACTGAAAATATTCAATTGCTTGCAGCGGGAGGGCATATGGTTTGCGCAGACCGTGCTCAGAGGCGTGGTGTTTTCGAATTTGTTCTGCATCGGGTTAGCTGGATCCGGCCTGAATACCGCCGTGATTTCCCGGGTGATACCGACCGCTGATGTGCTGAACAACAGCGCTGCGCCGATGACCCCCAATTGCTTGATCACTGTGTTGCTGCGTTTCATCGTGAGTTGTCTCGTCATTGATTGATCGTGGCCGCTCTAGACCTGCGAATCCCAAATCACGGTCACCACACCTGAGTAGGTACTGCCCGGCCGATTGAGCATTTCGCCCATGTCGTCACGCAACACGTCAAAGTGCAGGGTGCCGGGCCGGTCGTTGACGTAGAACAGCGGTTGGAACAGTTCGGTACCGCTGCCATCCAGGCGCAGCGGGCGTCTGCGCACCGCCTGGTCGCCCTGGCCGTCGATGCCGCCGGGCAGGGTCACGGCCACCTGCACCGGCACTTCATCGCCGATGCCGTTGCGCAAGCCACAGGTGTTGCCCATGACAATCGAGCACTCCAACTGCATCTTGAAACGCGAACTGGCGGCAATCTTGAAGGTTTGGTCGCGGTACAACCGGGCCGGTGTGCGGCCACGATTGAGCCAGGCTTGCCAACCGCCTTCGGGGATCAGTTCGATGCGGTTGCCGCCGGGCGGGATGTCGACTTTGAGGGCGTGTTCCACGCTCAGGACAAAGTTGAGGGCTACCGTGTCGATACTCGGGATCAGCGCATCCCCCATATCAAAGTCCATCCCCCGCCCAATGGAGTAAGACAGCGAGCCACGGTACTCACCGGCGCGCATGCTCAACGGGTTGGGGGTACGCAGTTCATACACGTAGTCAATGCCACTCCAACGGAAGTAAGGAATCGTCAGCGACGGCGTTCTTGCACAAGCCCCGCCCCCCTCGGGCATCAACCAGAAAAACTGGGCATAAGAGGCACCCGCCGCCAGGAAATTGGTACTCATGCAGGGGGCAGGTGCCGATTGCCACATCGATTGCCAGCTAGCCCCAGGCCGGGCCCAGGCACTCACCCCGGGTGGATAAGAAAGGTTCCAACTACCACCGATACCGGCAATGCGTATCTGGACGACTTC
Source organism: Pseudomonas sp. SR18 (assembly GCF_023701505.1). Lineage (NCBI taxonomy): Bacteria > Pseudomonadati > Pseudomonadota > Gammaproteobacteria > Pseudomonadales > Pseudomonadaceae > Pseudomonas > Pseudomonas sp. SR18. The sequence continues at coordinate 126,037 of NZ_JAMQAU010000009.1, forward strand.
CGTCTCACCTGTGCTGTGGCGCACCTCCACATCCCGCCAATCTGAAGGTAGGGTGAGCATGAACCCCTGCCGGGGGTTTTCATGATTAGCTTCAATCGCCTGTTTCGTAACGAACGAAAGCCCTGGAAGCCTCAGGCTGAAAATACCCAACGCCTTGCAACGTGCAGGCATGAAGGAGACGCAGACACCCGCTTGGGGCGTTTTATTCTCAAAGCGGTTGACCATCGGGTTAGACGGATCCGGGACAAACGTCGCCCGGATCTCCTGAACCGCAGCCTGCGCCGACAAACTGAACAACAGCGCCGCGCCCATCGCCCCGATCTGTGTGATCACTGTATTGATGCGTTTCATCGTGAGTTGTCTCGTCATGGCACTCAACCGGCGGTCTGCGCGCTGAGTGTGTTTTCAGCCAGGGTGTCCGGCGTGCAACGCAGGTCGCCGATCATCAACACATCGTTTGCATTGGCGGTGGTGGCCGGGTCCAGGCGGAACTGACACAGCAGTTGGTTCTGGTAGCGCACTTCCAGCGTCGGCGCGCTGGCACTCATTTCCATCGAGAAGAACCCGTCCGCTTCGCTCACGCCACGGCTGGCGTGGTTGATCACGTGGTGGCCTCTAAGCGGCTGCCCCTGGGCATCGAGCAGGCGCCCGAGCACGCTGACGGTTTTCATCACGGTGATTTTTCGGTAGTCCACCCCGCCTTTGTTCAGGTGGTACGTGGCGCGCGCCGGCTGGATGTTGGCGGCCGGCGGATGGTTGCCTTCAAAGTCGAAGTTCACGGTGCTGCTCTTGTAGGCCGACACCGGCACAAAGTTGCGCCCAGGCCGTAGGATCGCGCCGCCGCCACTGAAGTCATCGGCGCGCAGGGCAATGCTGTCCAGGTCGGTCTCGACGTCGATGATCATGCCCGCGCCGTTGCTCTGGTATTGGCTGGTCAGCAGCATCTTGTCGGCGCCGGCAACGAAGGTGCTGTTCAGGTTCAGGCCGCCGCTGATATCACCGTTGAACGAGCTGCGCTGGACAAAGCCGTCGCCGCTGACCACATCGGTGTCGAAGCTGGCCATGCCGGACAGCCCCACCCCGTAGGTGTCGGTGATCGCCGTGGCCGAGACGCTTTGCAGTACATGACCGTTGAGGTCCTGGCGGTAGGTGACCGAGGCGTTGTTATCGCGCCCCCCTTCACGGGCGGTACGGCTGCCGATGCTGCCGGATATTTGCCGCCCATCGCTGCCCAGGGCCAGGCTCAGGCTCAGGTCGACGCCGCGATTGCGCTCGTTACCGGTGCCGGCGCTGGCGGGACGGTCGAACACCGAAAGCCGCCAGTTGGCGTCGCTGCCCATCAAGGTATCGCGACGGCTCCAGCCCAGGTCCACACCTGCGCCCTCGGTATTGCCTTCGCTGTGGGACAGGCGCACGTTCCATGAGTTTTTGGTGTCGACATGGTGGTTCACCGAGAGCGCCGAATTGCTGGTTTGCCCCACGAAGGTATTGCGCCGCAGGCGGGTGCCGTCCGGCAGGGTTTCGTAGGTGTCGCGGGTATCGAGCCAACTGCGGTTGTGGCTGAACACCAGGTTGGTGGCGCCGAAGCTATAGAGCCCTTGCAGGTCCATGCCGGTGCCGTGTTCGCGGGTCTGGTAGACATTGGCGTAGAGACTGGTATTGCTGGCTACTGTCCAGTCCGCCGAGCCGCCATATTGCAATTGCTCGCGCACTTCACGGGCCGACAGACCGAGAATTACCCGTGGATGCACCAGGTAGTTGACGGAGGCGCCGGCGGTGATCGCGCCACTGGCCTGTTCGTCCCAGTTGCTGAACAACTTGGTTTCACGCCCGGCGAACACGTTGTAGCGCCAGCGATCATCAGCGTTGCGCCAGTTACTGGGCTTGTACACCAGCTCCTGGGTGGTGCTGACGGTCAGGCCGTCTTCCACCAGACGCACCTCCACTTCATAGATGCCACCGGGCAAGGGGCGCGTGTCCAACGTCTGCAAGCCGGCCGACACCGCCTGAGTGTTGATCAGCAGGCCATTGCGGTAAATCTCCACGGCGGCCTGGCGGTTGGCGGTGACGTAGATCGGGTACACGCTGGGTTTGCCGCTGTTGATGGACAGGCTGTCAGAGCTGCCATACATGACACCCAGCGCCGTGTCGGGGCTGGCGCCAAAGCTGCGCAACTGCCGCGTCAGGCCATCGGAATTGGGGGTGAAATGCCCCAGGCGCAAAAACTGGCCTTCCAGTTCACGCTGGGTATACAGCTCATGGATCGCGTGGCGCAGTTGCTCTTCGTCGCCACTCTGGCGCGCCAGTTGCAGGTTGAACACCTGGGTCCAGTTACCCAGGCTGGCGCTGGCCTGCAAGCCATAACGTCCGCCCAGGTCTTCGTCCTGGCCGCCGTTGAGGTTGAGCTGATTATTGATGATCAGGCCCCGGCTGCCGCCTTCGGGCTGCTGGTAGTAACGCGGCGCATCACCGGTGCGTTCGACGTTTTGGGTGATGATCGACAACTGCGAGCTTTCCAGGCTGTAGTGCATCGACACCAACTGCTGCGGGCACGATTGGGTACACGCACCCAGGGGCAGGCCCTTTTCCAGCAAGCCTTGCCAGGTATCACGGGTAGCGGCGGGCACCTTGCTGTCGCCCGACTCAGTGAACTCAAGCAGCGTCACGCGCTCATCGCGAGACAGGACAATCAGCGCCTCTCCCAGCAATTGCTGATCAAGCTCGACCCGCACAGCCAGTGGCACATCAAAGAAATGGTCGACAAACCCCGCCGGCAAACCCTGGGACTGGGTGAGCAAGTTGGCGGGCGTCACGGCGATGGGTGTCGGCGCAGCCAAGGCACTCGTACAAATCACTAGCGCAAGCGCAACCGCGATGGGCGTCATCGGGAACATGAAAGCAATACTCTGAGAGCCAAGAGACAAAGTGATAAACAGGCCGGACTCCCGGTGGACAGAAGCCCGGCCTGAGCGCCAATGCCCGAGAGCGCAAGGCTCATCGGGCACTTACGCCATCAGGGAGCAGGCGTTGGCAGTACGGCGTCGAACACCAGCGCCACGGCGGAGGTGTAGGCACCGCGCTGGGTCTCCGTAGGCTTGGCGGCCGCGATGCGCAGTTGAGCCCCGACGCCTGGGGTCGAATCAGCCTCGTTCACCACTTCTTTTGGCGTGCCATCCAGCTCCACGCCGTGCAGGGTGGTAGTCAGCAGGATGTTTTGTGCAGGGGTACCGTTGAACAACACCGCCGGGCCACCTTCGATATAAGCGTGGACCGAGCCGTTGGTGTTCTTCAGGTCGTAGATGGCGGTCAACGGTGCCAGCTCACCACTCACCAGGTTGTAGCTCATGGTTTCGTCCCGACCAAAGTTGGGATCACGTGGCTGAGCATGGAACACGGTGGTCGGAATGTTGGCCTTGATGTTGACGGTGTGGTTGGCCTCGCCGGCTGCGAATGCAACCGACGAACTCAGTGCCAGAACGGCCAGGGGGGCAGCAATCACAAACTTCTTGAACATGGTGGATACCTGTTTCTTGGGTATTGGATTAACCACCACAAGTTGAACTTGACGTTAACAAACAAAATCAACCTGCAATGAGAGTCATGACTGCCCGCAAGTGGTCAGCACAACACCCAGGTATGATCCACCGATTTCAATTTCAAATATGCCAGCAACTTCCCATAAACACGTAGCCCTTACACTACGCGGCTTGCGTGAATTTTATGGCAATTTGCCAAAACTTTAAAAGTATCCGTAAGATTTGTACTACACAACTACCCGACACTAAAACAACTTGAATAGCCTGTAAGAACAGTACCACAAAGATAATAAAAAACGGCCAAGCCTTGCATAAAAAACTAGAGCAGCAACTCTAATCAATAGTTATAGCGCAAACGTTAAAAGTTGCACTGCACTTGCCCCATGCACCTAGGCGAATGACCGTTGGTCGCCCAGGCATACCCAAACCATAAGATATATCTTACGTTATGTCTAAACCTGCAAAGAGAGCGCACAGAAATGAGAGACCCTCATCACCACCGAGACCACGGTGACAGCCACGACGGCTTCGAAAAACGCCCCGGCCGTGAACGCGGCGGGCGTGGCCCCCGCGTCTTCGCACCGGGCGACCTGAAACTGCTGCTGCCGGCGCTGATTGCCGACCAGCCTTGCCACGGCTACGACCTGATCCGCCAGATCGAAGCCCTGTTCGACGGCGCCTACAGCCCCAGCCCTGGAGTGATCTACCCCACCCTGACCTTTCTTGAAGAAAGCGAATTGATCACGGGCGACGCCGAGGGCGGAAAAAAACGCTACACAATCACCGACGCCGGTCGTCTCTTCATCAGCGAACAGGCGATTGCGCTTGAGGGTATCCGCATGCGCATGGATGTGAGCAAACGCTCGCTGCGCGGCCATGACCGCCCGCCGCAAATCCATGAGGCGGTGCATAACCTGCGCCACGCTCTGCATTCGCACCACGGGCGCTGGAGCCCGGAAGAAATCCAGCGTGTCGCCGCGTTGCTCAACAGCACCGCCCAAGCCATTGCCGACGGGAAAGCCCAATGAATACGCAAGTCATCCATCGCGTTAGCCACGAAATCAAATTACGCCGCCTCGACGTACTGCGCGTGGTCGACATCACGCCGCGCATGCGCCGCGTCACCGTGGGCGGGCCGGAGCTGGCAGGCTTTATCAGCCTGGGCAGTGACGATCACATCAAGCTGCTGTTTCCGCAGACCGCCGCCGAACGGGATGCCCTGGAAAGCCCGACGTTCAGCCTCAAGGGCGACGGCCCGCAACCACCCATGCGCGACTACACGCCGCGCCGCTATGACCTGGGCATCGGCGAACTGGACATCGACTTCGTGCTGCACGGTGATGGCCCTGCGTCGACCTGGGCCGCACAAGCCGCAGTCGGTCAGCGCCTGTACATCGGCGGGCCGCGCGGCTCGATGATCGTGCCGGATATCTTCGACAGCTACCTGCTGATCGGCGACGAAACCGCGGTGCCGGCCATCGGTCGCCGCCTGGAAGAACTGCCGGCGGGGCGCAAGGTCTTGGCGGTGATCGAGATCGAAAATGCCGCGGAGCAGCAAACGCTGCGCAGTGCTGCCGATGTGGACGTGATATGGGTGGTGCGCGGCCAGGACACCCTGCTGGAAGTGGTGCAGAACCTGACGCTGCCCGGTGGCACGCTGTACAGCTTTGTCGCCACCGAAACCAAGCTGTCGCGCCAGGTACGCCGGGTGCTGCTGGACACCCACAAGGTCAATGAAGAGTTCCTCAAGGCCGTCGGTTACTGGCGCGCCGAAGGCAGTGAAGAAGATTGAATCAAGTAGGGGGCTTGATGACTTTATCCAGCCCCACCACTGCCAGCGCAATCGCCACAAACCCCGCCAGAATCCCTCCGGCATTCACGAACACCTGTGGATAACCGAGGGTGCCGACGTCAATGAACGGGTACTGATACTGCCCGAGCAAATCCCCGCGCAGCAGCGCATAAGCGAAATACACCAGCGGGTACAGCACCCAGGCGCCGATGTGCTTGAAGCGCAACGTACCCTTGGGCACACACCGCCACCAGTAGATAAAAAACAGCACCGGCATCACGTCGTGGAGCAGTTCGTCGGCGATGAACTGAAAGCCTTCGGGCTGCCATAAATGCCGCAGCAACAGGCTGTACGCCAACCCCACCACCAGGATGCTCACAGCGATCCCACTGCTGATCGCCGGCCTGAGAAAAAACCGCTTCGCCGCTGAATCCCGTTGGACCAGGGCATAACTCAATACCACCACCGCCAAGGTGTTGGTGAGCACCGTGAAGAAACTGAAAAAGTTGATCAACCCGCCCAGCAGGCTGGCGCCGGCTTCCCAGCGCGAATAGAAAATCAGGTACTGCTGAGTCGCCAACCCCATCCAACCGGCCAGTGCCGCTGCCGCTATAAACCGCTTCATGGGTTCAATCCAGCGGGCGTTTGGTGCGCATCAGCTTGACGTACAACCCTTCGACTTTTTCCCGCGCCCACGGCGTTTTGCGCAGGAACGTCAGGCTCGACTTGATACTCGGGTCGCTCTTGAAACACCGCACATCAATGCGCTCGGCCAGGCCTTCCCATTCGTAGTGTTCCACCAGGGTAGTGAGGACGTGCTGCAGGGTGACGCCGTGAAGGGGGTCGTTGCTTGTCGCGGTCATGCCGGGCCTATGAAAAAAGTAATCACGAAGGCGCACACCTTATCACCCCGCCCACCCACTGATAAAAAGTTCCCGTGGATCACGAAAAAGAGATGTTATATTGTAACTATAACTTTCAAATCTTTTCGTCGTTTTGCCAAGGAATGTCCGATGTCCCTCTCTTCCCTGTGGCGCTTGACCCCGCTTGCCGCCGCCCTGCTGATCTGCTCCGAAGCCCACGCGCTGGAACTGCAACCCCAAGTCATCACCGGCAACCCGCTGGGCAGCGAGCAGCTCGCCTCACCGACCACCGTGCTGGAAGGCGACGACCTGACCCTGCAACAAAAAGGCAGCCTTGGCGAAACCCTGAACAAGCAGCCGGGCGTGTCGTCTTCGTACTTTGGCCCAGGCGCCAGCCGGCCGATCATTCGTGGCCAGGACGGCGACCGCATTCGCATCCTGCGCAACGGCGTGGGCGCGCTGGATGCCTCGTCGCTGTCTTATGACCATGCGGTGCCGCTGGACCCGGTCAACGTCGAACGCATTGAAATCGTGCGTGGCCCGGCCGCGTTGCTATATGGCGGCAGCGCCATCGGCGGCGTGGTCAACACCTTCGACAACCGCATCCCCACCGAGGCCATCGAAGGCATTCACGGTGCCGGTGAATTGCGCTACGGCGGCGCCGACACCACCCGCAGCAGCGCGGGCAAACTGGAAGCCGGCAACGGTACGTTTGCCTTGCACCTGGACGCCAATGCGCGGGAATTCAACGACCTGAAAATCCCAGGGCAGGCCCGCAGCCGCCACGCACCGGACAGCGAAGACGGCCCCGGCAAGAACGGGCGCCTGGGCAACAGCGACGGGCGCCAGGACGGCGGCGCGGTGGGCGGTTCCTACACCTGGGATGACGGTTATGCCGGGCTGTCCTACAGCAGCTACGACAGTAACTACGGCTCGCCTGCCGAACAGGCAGTGCGCATCCGCATGAAGCAGGATCACTACGCCTTTGCGTCCGAGATCCGCAACCTGCAAGGCCCGTTCACCTCGGTGAAACTCGACGCGGGCTACACCGACTACGAGCACCGCGAAATCGAAGGCGGCGAAACCGGCACGATCTTCAAGAACAAGGGCTATGAAGCCCGCGTGGAAGCGCGTCACCAGCCCATCGGCCCGTTCAACGGCGTGGTGGGCGCCCAGGTAACCCGCAACGAATTCTCGGCCCTCGGTGAAGAAGCCTTCGTGCCGCAGACCGACACCAACGCCGGCGCGCTGTTTATCCTTGAAGAAATGCAGGCCACCGAGCGCCTCAAGCTCAGCCTCGGCGGGCGCCTGGAACACACCAGCGTCGACCCGGACGCCAAGGGCAACGCACGTTTTGCCGGTGCCGACACATCCAACGACTTCACCGCCGGCAGCCTGTCGTCGGGCGCGGTGTATACGCTGACGCCGATCTGGTCCCTGGCCGCGACCCTGGGCTACACGGAGCGCGCGCCGACCTTCTACGAGCTGTATGCCAACGGCGCCCACGTCGCCACTGGCACCTATGAACTGGGCGACGCCAACCTGAAGAAAGAAAAAGCCGTGTCCAGCGACCTGGCCCTGCGCTTTGACAATGGCACCCACAAAGGCAGCTTCGGCGTGTTCTACAGCCGCTTCTCCAATTACATCGGCCTGCTGGGCACCGGTCGTACGCTGAATGATGACGGTGAAGAAGACGCGGGTGGCATTCCCGAGTACGAATATTCCGGCGTGCGTGCACGCTTCGCCGGCTTTGAGGCACAGGATCACATCAAGCTCGGCGAAGGCGCCTACGGCAAATTCGCCCTGGAGTTGTCGGGCGACTACACCCGTGCCACCAACCTGGATACCGGCGAAGCCTTGCCGCGCATTGCACCGCTGCGCTTGAACAGCGGCCTGCTGTGGGAACTTGACCGCTGGCAGGCGCGCATCGACGTGGAACACGCAGCGGGCCAGGGCCGAGTACCGGATAACGAAAGCGGCACTGATGGCTACACCACTTTGGGCGCGAGCGCGGGTTACCACTTCAACATGGGCGGCAGCCAGTGGCTGGCGTTTGTGAACGGTGAAAACCTGACCAACCAGACCGTGCGCTATGCCAGTTCGATCCTGCGCGATGTGGCGCCCGCCCCGGGCAGGAGCGTGCAAGTGGGCCTGCGCACCAGCTTCTAAAAACACTGGAAATCTCCTGTGGGAGGAGGCTTGCCCCCTCCCACATTCATTTTTTGCAGCGACACTTCGTCACTGTTACCAAATCTGAAATGATGCATCTTGCGATTCAGGCTTTCTCTAAACGCCTCCGCGCTTTATCCTTCGCAACAATCTGAAACGTTTCACCTCCCGGTCGACCCCATCTTGCTGAATATTCCTAGCCATCAAGACAGCGCTGTCTTACACCGAGCTGCGCCCAAGGATAAATCGCCGGCCTGTGGATAACCCTCCCGATCCTCAGAAAAACCGAATTAACGCTGAACCAAGCCTGTGCCGAATCGTCATCTACAGTGAGTGAAGCACGGGGTTACACAATTATTCCAACGTCACGGAGAAACACACTATGAGCACTGATGGTGCTTCAAGCCCAAGCCGCCTGCTGCCCAGGTTGCTAGGCGTCTTGCTGCTGATCATGGGCCTGGCCCTGCTGGCCGGCGGTATCAAGCTGACAATGCTCGGCGGGTCGCTGTACTACCTGCTGGCCGGTATCGGCATCGCCCTCACCGGCGTCCTGCTGCTGGCGACCCGCCGTGCGGCGCTGGGTCTGTACGCGCTGGTGCTGCTCGCCAGTACCGTGTGGGCATTGTGGGAAGTCGGCCTGGACTGGTGGCAGTTGGTGCCACGCCTGGCGCTGCTGTTCGCCCTGGGCATCGTCATGTTGCTGCCGTGGTTTCGTCGTCCGTTGCTGCGTGGCCAACCTGCCCCGCTGGGCACTGGCGCGCTGAGCGTGGCCGTGGTGTTGGCCGGCGCTGCCGCCCTCGCCAGCCAGTTCACCAACCCTGGTGAAATCAAAGGCCAACTGGACCGCGACGCGGTGCCGGGCATGGCCAATGCTGCGCCGTCCCAGGCTGATGGCGACTGGAATTCCTACGGTCGCTCGTCCTTCGGTGACCGTTACTCGCCGCTGGCGCAGATCACCCCGGAGAATGCCCACAAGCTGGTGCCGGCGTGGACCTACCGCACCGGCGACATCCCTGGCCCGAACGATCCAGGCGAGACCACCGCGGAAAACACCCCGCTGAAAGTCAACGGCATGCTCTACGTGTGCACCCCGCACAGCCAAGTGATTGCCCTGGACCCGGACACCGGCAAGGAAATCTGGCGTTTCGATCCGAAGATCAGCAGCCAGGGCGCTGAGAACTTCAAGGGTTGGGCGCACATGACCTGCCGTGGCGTGTCGTATCACGATGACGCCGCCTACGCGTCCGAGCAGAGCCCGACCGGCAGCGCCAGCCCGGCCGCCGCGCCGAATGCCTGCCCTAAACGCATCTTCGTGCCGACCGCCGACACCCGCCTGATCGCCCTGAACGCCGACACCGGCAAGATGTGCGAAGACTTCGGCGACAAAGGCCAGGTCGACCTGCGTGCCAATATCGGCAGCTTCGCCCCAGGCGGTTACTACTCCACCTCGCCACCGGCCGTGACCAAGAACCTGGTTGTGATCGGCGGTCACGTGACCGATAACGTCTCCACCGACGAGCCAAGCGGCGTGATCCGCGCGTTCGACGTGCACACCGGCAAGCTGGTGTGGAACTGGGACAGCGGCAACCCGGACGACACCACCCCGTTGGCCGAAGGCAAGACCTACACCCGCAACTCGCCGAACATGTGGTCCATGTTCGCCGTGGATGAAAAACTCGGCATGCTCTACCTGCCGATGGGCAACCAGATGCCCGACCAATACGGCGGCGACCGTACCGACGATTCCGAGAAATATTCCGCCGGCCTGACCGCCCTGGACATCGACAGCGGCCACGTGAAGTGGACCTTCCAGTTCACTCACCATGACCTCTGGGACATGGACGTGGGCGGGCAGCCGTCGCTGATCGACATCAAGACCGACGCCGGCGTGAAGCAGGCCGTCATGGCATCGACCAAGCAAGGCAGCATCTACGTGCTGGACCGTGCAACCGGCCAACCGGTGGTGCCGGTCCATGAAGTGGCCGTGCCGCAAGGCGCAGTCGCGGGCGACCGTACCTCCCCTACCCAGCCGAAGTCCGAGCTGAACTTCATGCCGCCGCCGCTCAAAGAGCGCGACATGTGGGGCGTGACGCCGTTCGACCAACTGCTGTGCCGCATCGATTTCAAATCCCTGCGCTACGACGGCGCGTTCACCCCGCCATCGCTGCAAGGCTCGATCGTTTACCCAGGTAACTTCGGCGTGTTCGACTGGGGTGGTATTTCCGTCGACCCGGTACGCCAGATCGCCTTCGTGAACCCTAGCTACATGGCGTTCAAGTCCAAGCTGATCCCAGCCGCCGACATCGCCAAGCAAGGCCCTCGCGTCAGCGAAACCGAAGGCGTACAGCCGAACAAAGGCGCGCCGTACGGTGTGATCCTCGAAGCCATGCTGTCGCCAATGGGCCTGCCGTGCCAGGCACCGGCGTGGGGTTATGTGGCGGCGGTCGACCTGACCACCCACAAAACCATCTGGATGCACAAGAACGGCACCGTGCGTGACAGCTCGCCGGTTCCGATCCCGCTGAGCATGGGCGTGCCTAGCCTGGGCGGCACCTTCACCACTGCCGGTGGCGTGTCCTTCCTGAGCGGCACCCTCGACCAGTACCTGCGTGCCTACGACGTGAAAAACGGCAAGCAACTGTGGGAAGGCCGCCTGCCAGCCGGCGCGCAAACCACACCGATGACCTACACCGGCAAGGACGGCAAGCAGTACGTGCTGGTCGTGGCGGGTGGTCATGGTTCCCTGGGTACCAAGCAGGGTGACTATGTGATGGCGTTTAAACTGCCGGATTAAGCTTTATCGGCGGTAAAAAAAGGCGGCTACCCTAAACAGGTAGCCGCCTTTTTCATAAACAACACAGATCAATATGTGGGAGGGGGCTTGCCCCAATGCCAGTCAGTTAAGGACGAACACCGTACCTGTGGCGAGGGAGCTTGCTCCCGCTGGGCCGCGAAGCGGCCCCAAGAATGGGACTGCTGCGCAGTCCAACGGGAGCAAGCCCTTATCAAAAATAAAATAAGTTACTGATTTTAAAGAGTTAAAAATCACCTCTAAAACTGGGGTTTTGTAGGCGGCCCCAGTTTGTTGCGCGACAGCGCTACGTCGAAGAGGTAGTGCCCCTCACATTTTGAATGGTCACTGGCATGAAATACCGGTCGGCTCTAAGGCCGCCGCGCTCTTGCTTTTGATCTCGGGTCGCCCCGTTAACCACGCTGGCCGAACGCAGGCTTTGGAGCGTGGGTAACCCGGCAGGACGCCGGGTTAGCCGCGCTGGGCCAAGGATGGCCCATCGCGGCGGCCCACGCTCCAAAGCCTGCGTTCGGGCATGCCGAGCCTAGGCGAGGCACCGAGTGGTGGGGCGAGAGCCTTTTGCTTACTTTTGGGCTCTTCCAAAAGTGAGCCGCTGTAAGAGCGGAACCGTAGGTGGTCGTTACCTAAACAACGGATATGTACTCAGACCCATCGCCATCGGGGGCAAGCCCCCTCCCACATTTGAACCGTGGTGTTCAGGTGACTAGTGCTCGATCACTTCCCCACGCATCACCGCCAACCGGGCAATCAACCGATTCTGCACCGGCACCGCAATGCCTTCGCTGTCCATCGCCTTGATCAAATCCTCCACCAGCGCATTGAAGTCACTGCGGCTCACGTTCTGGCCCTTGTGACTCTCGGCCATGCTGTCGCCGGTGTAGGTGCACGGCCCGCCGGCTTCGACGCAGAACTGTTCGATCAATTTGTTGCGCAGGCGCTGGATATCGACGCGCCGGAAGCGTTCGACGATGCGCTCATCCCGGGCGATGTTGAGCAGCATGCCTTCGACAATCCGGGTGATGCCGGGCATGGCGCCAAGGTCGCGGTACAGGCTGTCGTCCTTGGGCGGTTGCTGGGCGCAGGCGCTGAGCAGCAGCACCAGGGCGATCGGTAGGAAACGCATCAGAAACTCCCTTGCACCGACAGGTAGGTGCCGTTCTGGTTATCCAAGGTGGCGATCTCCCCAAGCCGGGCATAGGCCAGCACAAACGACAGATGCTTGGTGGGAAAGTAGCCGACAAACACATCGGCCCAGTCGCTTTCGCCTGCGAACGACAGGTTGTCGGGTTTCTCGCGGTACTCCACGCCCACCGCCCAGCGCGGGTTGAACAGCAGCGCCACCGAACCTTCCTTGAGCAGGCTGCGACTGTCACGGCGGTCGCCGCCAAAGCCTAGCAGACCGGTTTCGTTGGCGCGGCTGTAGCGCAGGCTGCCGTTGACGAGCACGTTGTAGCCGAACGCGGCGCCCATGAACAAACGGCTCGCGGCCAGGTAGCCTTCCACGTCGCTGTCGCGCCTGGCACCGACCAGGCTGGGGATGTCGAAGTTGGTCTGGTGCTTGTATTCCAGGCCGAGGGACACCTGGGGCAAATGGTCGTAAATCACATCACCGAACAGGCGCACCTTTACGCCGAGCACATCCTGACCAAGATTGTCTTCCGGCAGATTGAGCTTGTGCACCAGGCTGCCAAGGTCAAAGCGCTGGCGGGCGAAAGACACTTCGACGCGGTTGTCATAGGCCAGCGCCAGCCCCGCCACGTCCAGCCGATAGTCCGGCAGGTTGACCGTGGTGGCGAACGCCGTCGCGCCCCATTCGTGCTGTTCACCGTAGCCGGCCAGTACCGCCCACGGCGTGATACCGCCGCCCGCCGTGCCCTCGATGCTGCTGGCACCGCCGGTGGCGATCAGGCGGCCGTTATCGGCCAGGGTGGTTTGCACAGTCAGGGCGACCAGGCAGCCGAGCAATAGAGAAAGACGCACGTCAGCCACTCAATGAACCAGGGAAGTTTGCGCACTGAGGGGCAACGCCACCCAGGCTTCGAAAGCGTCGGCGCTCAAGGGCCGGCTGATCAGGTAACCCTGGGCCGTGTCGCACTGCCAGCGCTCCAGCAGACGCAGGCTGTGGGCGTATTCAACGCCCTCGGCGACCACTTTGAGGCCCAGGTTGTGGCTCATCTCGATGGTGGAACGCACGATCACCGCATCCTCACTGGTTTCATCGAGGTTACGGACAAAGGATTGGTCGATCTTCAACTCTTGCACCGGCAGGCGCTTGAGGTGAGCCAGCGACGAATAGCCGGTGCCGAAGTCATCCACCGACAGACTGATGCCGCAATCACGCAGCAGGTGCAGGACTTTCAGCGCTTTTTCCGGCTCACGCATCACTGCGCTTTCGGTGATTTCGAACACCAGTTGCTCCGCCGGCAAACCATAGCGACGCAGCAACGCCGAGACGCGGTGGGCCAGCTCATCGCCGAGTAAATCGTCCGCCGAGATGTTCAGCGACAACTGCAGGTACAGGCCACGGCGGTTCCATTCACACAGCTGACGAATGCCCTCTTCGATCACCCAGTGAGTCAGCAGTTGAATGCTGCCGGAACGTTCGGCCAGGGGAATGAATTCCGCCGGCGAGACCATGCCGAACTGCGGATGCTGCCAGCGCAACAGGGCTTCAGCCTGACGTACGGTGCCCTGGCGAATGTCCAGCTTGGGCTGGTAATGCAGCAGCAACTGGCCCTGGTTAGGCGCGTGGCGCAGGTCGCGGATCAGGGTGATCTGGCGACGGTGCGCCAGGTCACGGCCGTGCTCGTAGATTTGCAGGCGACCGGGCATTTGCGCGGCGTCTTTCATGGCGATGGCCGCACGCTCAAGCAGGGTGTGCGGGCTTTCGCCGTCGGCCGGGAATGCCGCGATACCCAGGCGACAGTCCAGCGCCAAGTCATGGCCGTTGATGCGCTGGGGGCGCAGCAACAGTTGTTGGAGTTTGTCGGCCATGCCCACCGCCTCGTCGCTGCCGGCGCCTTCGAGCAATAGCAGAAACTCGTCGGCGATCAGGTGCGCCAGGGTATCGCCAGGACGCAGTACCGCCTCCAGGCGACGGCAGACGGCCAGCAGCAATTGGTCCACTGCATCCGGCCCGGCGGTTTCGCTGGCGGCGCGCAGGTTGTCGATGCCCAGGTAGATCAAGGCGACCGGTCGATTCAACGCAATGGCACTGCCCAGGCGCTCCATGGCCAGTGCGCGGTTCGGCAGGCCGGTGAGGCGATCATGCAGGGCATTGTGGGCAAGCTGCTGTTCGCGCTCGGCGATGCCGCTTTGCATGGAGTTGACCGCACTGGCGAGCAAACCCAGCTCGTCGCTGCGGGCCAGGGCAACGGGCGTCTGGTAATCGCCCTGACCAATACGCTCGGCCGCCAGCGCCAAGGCCTGTACCGGACGCGACACGCTACGCGCCAGCAGCAAGGCACCCATCAGCGACGCCAGTAACGCGACCAACGCAATGACCAGGATCTTTTCATCCAACGGCACAAAGGCTTGCATCGCCGCGTCCAGCGGGCTTTGCAGCAAGGCCAGGACTTTGCCGTTTTCATCACTGGCCAACACCAGCGACTGACTGAGGAAGCTCTGTTCCAGGTGATCGGTGGTGGACACGCCTCGGCGCGTGGAATCGCCCTGCATCAGTGCCTGGATGCTCTCGTGCAGCGCTTGGGGTTGGGTGGTGACCAACTCGCCAGGCTGGTCTTTCTCGATCGCCAGGAACGACACTTCCAGGTTGCTCAACGAACGCAACTCACCGGCGAACGCGCCGTCCATGCTGAAGCCCATCACCACCCGCGCAATCGGCAGCGGCGCCAGCACCGAGGCTTCCACCAGCAGGTGCGGCTTGCCTTGCAGCGGCACGATCAGCATGGCCTGGCGATTGCGCCGGGCTTCGCGCAGCGACTGGTCATAGGTGAAGGTCGAGCCTTCGGGCACTTCGCTCAGAGTACTGGCCAGGACTTTGCCGTCCATGCCCAGCAGGATCATGTCACTGGCGTTGATGCGCTTGCCGTGATTGAGCAGCACCGAGCGCATCGTCGCCGAGTCGCCGCTGGCCACGGCATCGCGAAAACCGAAGTCGGCCGCGAGCAGTTGCACGCCGTCGGCGAGGCGCCGACCGCGTACGTCCAGCAAGCGTTCGAAGACCCGCGCCCCCACATCCAGCTGGGCCAGCGCCTGGCTGCGCACCGCTGAGCTGGTGGCTGCCTTGACGCTGAAATACAGCGCACCGATCACCACCAGCAACAGCAGGATCAGGACGCTGGCGACCCGCGCCTGGAAACTACTGCGCAGTTTCACGGGCAGCTCGATTGAAGGCATCACCAAAGGCGCTTGGCGTGGGCGGAAGGTCTTCGGACGCGGGCTCCAGGGCCAGCACTACGTTGTGGCTCAGGCCTGCGGCGGGCACGTGCAAGGTGCCGCCGTCCAACGGCTGCATATCCTTCAGTTGCGGGTGCCACAGGGTGGCGTGGTAATCACCGGGCGCCAACTGCTCAAGGTGTACCTGGCCCTGGGCGTTGCTGACGCCAAAGTGCGGGTCGTCGGTGACGTAGATGTAGCCGAGCATCCAGTCATGAATATTGCAGCCGAGCACCACCACGCCGGGTTTGTCGAACAGCAACGGCTCGGCGGGCGTGCCTTCGTACAGGCGCAATTCGAAACGTTTGGCCGTAGAAAAGGAATACACCTGATGCCGGATGTTATCGCTATTGGGGAAACGCACCTGGGTGCCGGTATGGACCGCCAGCACATGGGGGGCGAAGCGCTGGCCACGTTGGTCCATATTGGCCGTGAGCACGCCGGCCGATGCGGCGGGCGGGCCTTGCAGTGTGACTATCGCATCCGCCACCGGGCTGCCATCGGCCTGCTTGAACGACAGGTCCAGCGTGGCCGCCGAGGCAGAGCCCGCCAGCATCAGCATCAGGGAGATCGAAGGAAAAATTCGGGCCATGGTCGATCCGCAAAAAATGGAAAATGAGCGGCCAGCCTTGGCACAGCGATGTGCGGTCATGATGCCGCAATCAAGGCATAATGCCATCACTCAATAGCGCTGGATACTTGACCGTTGGTCGGTAAATAACTGTGCAAACGGTCAAGCCTTGTAAAGCCTATCGGCCTGGACCATAGAAACTGTAGCAGCGGGTCATCAGACCTGCGCGTGCTCGCAGCGCATCCACCTCTCGAACGCCATTGCATTCAGTGGCCGGCTGATGAGGTAGCCCTGGGCCGTGTCGCAGTTCCACTGTTTGAGCAGCTTGAGACTCGGCTCGAACTCCACGCCTTCGGCCACCACCTTGAGCCCCAGGTTGTGGCTCATTTCGATGGTGGAGCGCACGATCACACCATCGCCCGTGGCGCTGTCGAGGTTGCGCACGAACGACTGGTCGATCTTCAACTCCTGCACCGGCAGACGCTGTAATTGCGCCAGCGACGAATAGCCGGTGCCGAAGTCATCCACCGACAGGCTGATGCCACAGTCGCGCAGTTGCTCCAGCACGCTGAGGGCCTGCTGCGGGTTGTGCATGATCGCGCTTTCGGTGATCTCGAAAATCAGTTGCTGGGCCGGCACGTTGTAGCGCGTCAGCAAAGTGGTGACACGGACCGCCAGTTCATCATCGGCCAGGTCGTCCACCGAAATATTCACCGACAGCTGGATAGGCAGTCCGCGCTGCGCCCATTCGCCGATCTGGCGGATCGCTTCTTCAATCACCCACTGGGTCAGGCCGCCCATGCTGCCGGTGCGTTCGGCCAGGGGGATGAATTCGGCGGGCGACACCAGCCCCAGCGTCGGGTGCTGCCAGCGCAGCAAGGCTTCGGCCTGGCGTACCTGACCGTGCAGCAGGTCGAGCTTGGGCTGGTAGCACAGGTACAACTGACCTTCGACGACCGCACGACGCAGGTCGCGGATCAAGCTGATCTGGCGTTGGTGTGCCAGGTCGCGGTCCTGTTGGTAGACCTGCAGATAGCCGGGCAGCGTCGTTGCATCGTGGCGCGCAATCGCGGCGCGGCTGATCAACTCTTCCACGTGCTGGCCGTCGGCGGGGTACGCGGCGATGCCGATACTGACCTCGTGGCGCACTTCGTGACTGCCGATGCGCTGGGGTTCGGTGAGCAGCGCGTAGAGGCGGTCGGCGCGGGCCACGGCGCGGTCGATCTCGGTGTTTTCCAGGAGCAACAGGAATTCGCTGCCGGTGATGCGTGCAGCCGTGTCGCTGGCCAACAGGCTCATGGACAGACACCGGCTGGCTTCGCGCATCATTTCTTCCACGCCTTGCGGGCCGAAGCCTTCGTTGATGACGCGGTAGTTCTCGATGCCCAGATACAGCAACACCACCGGCCGCCGCGCACTGATCGCACTGCCCAGGCGCTCCATTGCCAGAGCGCGATTGGGCAGGCCGGTCAGTGGGTCGTGGAGGGCGTTATGGGCCAGTTGCCGTTCGCGCACGGCAATGCCGCTTTGCATGGCATTGAAGGCACGGGCCAACAGGCCGAATTCATCGTGGCTGCGCACCCGTACCGGCGTGCGGTAGTCACCCGCGCCGATGCGCCCGGCCGCCTCCACCAGCGCGTTGAGCGGGCGCGACACCCGCCGCGCCAGGAACAACGCGCCGGCCAACGACACCAGCAGCACCGCCAGGGCAATCCCGAGGAACTGCCGATCCAGTGGCGCAAAGGATTCCAGTGCGTGGTCCAGCGGGCTTTGCAGCAGTACGCGCACGTCGTCGCCGTCACCGGAATTGGCGAGCGGCAACACTCGGCTTAGCACGCGCTGACCGTAAAACAACTGGATCTGCGCCTGCGGGTTCAGCGGCGCATCGTGCAGCAGGCTGAGGATGGCGGCCTGATAAGCCTCAGGCTGGGTGCTGAACAAGGGACCAGGCTTGCCGCCCTGCACGCTGAGGAACGAGACCTCCAGGTTGCTCATGGAGCGCAGTTCATTGGCAAACAGTTGGTCCATGGGAAAGCCCATGACGACGCGGGCGATGGGCAATGGATCGAGTACTTGATCCTGCACCAGCAAGTAAGGTCGCCCGTCCAGGGCCACAATCAGCATTTGCAGGCCGTTGCGCCGTGCCTGGCGCAAGGCGTTGTCATAGGGAAAAAGCTGCCCGCGCGCAAGGATGGGCAAGGTGCTGACTACGACCTTGCCCTCCAGGCCCAGTACAAACACTTCGCTGGAGCGGATGCCGGTGCCATGCCGCCGCAGCGCGGCCAGAATCGGCACCGTCTTGCCTTCGGCCACGGCCTGCTTGAACGGGCCGTCGGCGGTGAGCCAACCGAGGCCGTATTGCAGGCGACGCCCGCGCAGGTCCAGCAGGCGTTCAAACACCTGGGTTCCGGTTTTCAATTGGACCTGTGCCTGGTTCTCCACCGCGCGGGTGGTGGCGGCCTTGACGGCGAAATAGGTGGCGGCGACCACCACCAGCAGCAGCAACGCCAGCACCCCGGCGATACGGGTTTGGAACGTATGGCGCCACGTCATGGCGGTGCCCTCTGGCAGTGTTCGCCGCTTTCTGCCACTCCGTCGTTGTGTCATGTGCATTCCTTGCGACAGCTGACCCGGCGTCAAAAAAACATCTATTTGGAGTGAGTATTTGGTTTGAGGAGATTAGCTGGGAGTTGGGGGGAGTGCATCCAATAAAATCGGGGAGTTGGGTGGCGGTTTATTGGCGACCCTTGGGTTGATTGTGGGCATATCCGTTATTTGGGTGATGGCGGATATTGGTTCCGCCCTTACGGCGGGTCACTTTGGAAAAGCCCCAAAGTAACCAAAGGGCTCTTGCCCCAACACTCGGCACCTCGCCTAGGCTCGGTGTGCCCTCACTCCGGCTTGAATCCGTGGGCCGCCGCGATGGGCCATCCTTGGCCCAGCGCGGCTAACCCGGCGTCCTGCCGGGTTACCCACGGATTCAAGCCTGCGTTCGGCCAGCGTGTTTGACGGGGCGCCTGAGATCAAGATCAAAAGCGCAGATCAAAAGACCGCTGACTTCGTCAGCGAAAAGGATGTAAGAGCCAGAGCAAAAGCAGATCAAAAGCAGGTCCAAAGCAGGTCCAAAGCAGATCCAAAGCAGATCCAAAGCAGGCTGAGATCTATCTGATATATGGAGATCAAAATGTGGGAGGGGCTTGCCCCCGATGGGGGAGTGTCAGCTGATGCAGCTGTGACTGATCCACAGCTATCGAGGGCAAGCCCTCTCCCACATTTTTAACCCAGTACATCTGACACAACACCGGTCGGCTCTAAGGCCGCCGCGCTCTTGCTTTTGATCGGGAATCGCCCCGTCAACCACGCTGGCCGGAATCCGATATTGATTTGGGGGGTAAACCGGCAGGGATGCCGGTTTAGCCGCCCTGCGCCATGGATGGCGCGTGGCGGCGGCCCCCCAAATCAATGTCGGATTACGGGCATGCCGAGCCTAGGCGAGGCACCGAGTGGTGGGGCGAAGACCTTTTGCTTACTTTTGGGTCTTTCCAAAAGTGAGCCGCCGTAAGGGCGGAACCATAAGCCGCCGTAACCGCAGCAACGGATATGTACTCAACCAATCAGCCAATCAACCAACCCCACCCGCCATATGCTCCGCAATCCTCATCCTCAACCACCGCTCCGCCGGATCATTGTCATGCACCCCACTCCACACCATCGACAATTCCGCCGCATCAATCGCAAACGGCGGATCCTCCGCCCGTAACGTGGTGCCCTCAGTCAACGCACACGCCGCATAATCCGGCACGGTCGCAATGATCTGCGTCCCCGCCAACAACGCGCGCAACCCGCTGAATTGCGGCACCGCCAGCACCACCCGCCGTGCGCGGCCGATGCGGGCCAGGTCCAGGTCGATGTTGCCGCTCAGGTCCCCGGAGAACGACACCATCGCATGGGGCCGCTCGCAGTAATCATCCAGTGTCAGCGGTGCCACCCCATCATCCCCACGCAATACCTTGCACGGAATATCCCGCAGTTTCTTGCGCTTGGCATTCGCCGGCAGTTCGGTGGTGTAGCTCACTCCCACGGAAATCTCGCCGCTGGCCAGCAACGCAGACATCAGCAGGTAATTGGCACGGCGTACCACCACGATGATGCCGGGGGCTTCTTCGCGGAGCTGGCTGAGCAACGGCGGAAACAGGCCAAATTCGGCGTCGTCGGACAAACCGATGCGGAACACCGCACAGCTGGTGGAAGGGTCGAAATCCTTGGCGCGGCTGACCGCGCCGGAGATGGTGTCCATAGCCGGTTGCAGCTCCTTGAGGATCGCCAGGGCGCGTGGCGTGGGTTCCATGCCTCGTCCGTTGCGCAGCAGCAAGGGGTCGTCGAACAGGTCGCGCAACCGGCCCAACGCCGCACTCACCGCCGGTTGGCCCATGAAGAGTTTTTCGGCGACCCGGGTCAGGTTCTTCTCGAACATCAGCGCCTCGAAAATCACCAGCAGGTTCATGTCGACGCGGCGCAGGTCGTTGCGGTTCATGGCGATATCCAAACGGTTGGCAGGCTGCCAGCTAAGCACGCAAAACACTGGCTTGATTGCATGCCTGTGCTGTCTTTTCCGTGACTGCACCTGACGAAATTAACAACGATTAACTCGTCAGCCAGACGGTCCGGCAACAAGATTGACGCCATCTACACTGCACCCATTCACCGGGAACGCTCCCATCGACTGCGGATATTCGTCATGGCCCGAACCGAGCACTGCGCTCCTCGCTTATCCGCTACCGGCGGCCTATGCCCCCGGCGCGAGCGTATCGCCAAGCAATTGATCCTCGCCAACCTCGGCGAAAGCCTGGCGATTGCCGACCTGGCCCAGGCCTGCGCGTTGTCGCGCAGCCATTTTTCCCGTGCATTCAAGTGCACCACCGGGCTGTCGCCCCAGGAATGGATACGCCTGCAACGCATCCAGCGGGCCAAGGAATTAATCACGCAATCGTCCCTGAGCCTGACTCAGATCAGCCTGGAATGCGGGTTCTGCGATCAGGCGCATTTCTGCCACATGTTCACTCGCAGCGTAGGCGTCAACCCGATGACCTGGCGAAACCACCAACTGCGTCACAAGCCTCAAGAGATCGCTGCCTAGTGGTCTGCACGCACCTGGAATATGCTGGCCGCTTACTTTCTCCAGAGCATGGCCACCCATGAGTGACCCACGCGATCAGGCCGTGCACTTCGGGCCCTACCGTATCCACCCGCGCCAGCGCCTGGTGCTGGAGGCCGGTCGCCCGTTGCGCCTGGGACGGCGGGCCGTGGATATCCTGCTGATCCTGTTGGAGCAGGCCGGCAATGTGGTGAGCAAACAGGAACTGATTGCCCGGGTCTGGCCCAAAAGCGTGGTGGAAGACGGCAACCTGCGGGTGCATATGGCGGCGTTGCGCAAGGCGCTGGGCGATGGCCAGGCCGGGCAGCGCTATATCGTCACGGTGGCCCAGCGTGGCTACAGTTTTGTCGCGCCACTGAGCATCGAGCCAATGAGCCTACCCACCGAAGGCGCGCCCCAACGCCCTTGCCACAACCTGCCGCTGCGCCGCACCCGCATGCTCGGCCGCCAGGCGCTGATCGACACGTTGGTGCAGCATTTGCCCGAGCAACGCTTTATCACCCTGACCGGCGCTGGCGGCATCGGCAAGACCACCGTGGCGTTGCGCGTGGCGGAATTGTTGATCGGGCATTACCGCGACGGTATCCGGCTGCTGGATCTGGCGCCCCTCAGCGCGCCGTCGATGATTTTGCCCAACCTCGCCGCCCTGCTCGACGTGCCCCATACCGAGCACGAACCGTTGGCCACCTTCGCGCGCCGCCTGCAAGAGCACCAAGTGCTGCTGGTGATCGACAACTGCGAGCACCTGCTGGACGACATCGCGCTGATCAGCGAAACCCTGCTGCGCCACGCGCCCAAACTGCACATCCTGGCCACCAGCCGCGAAGCCTTGCGCGCCGAAGGCGAGTCGGTGCAACGCCTGCAACCCCTGGCCTGCCCGCCCGCCACTGGCAACCGCGCCCAGGCATTGGGCTATCCGGCCCTGCAACTGCTGATCGAGCGCGCCATGTCCCATCAGGACAGCTTCGCACTCAGCGAAGCAGAACTGCCTCTGGCGATTGATATCTGCCAGCGCCTGGACGGCATTCCCCTGGCGATTGAATTAGTGGCGGCGCAGATCGAGCGCTTCGGCCTGCCGGGGTTGCTGGTGCAGATGGAGGACAATTTTCGCCTGCTCACCCGTGGCCGGCGCAGCGCCCTGCCCCGGCATCAAACCTTGCGCGCGACCCTGGATTGGAGCTTCGACCTGCTCACGGCGTGCGAGCAAATCTGCCTGCGCCGTCTCGCGGTGTTCCGGGGCGGTTTCAGCCTGGCCAGCGCGGCGGCGGTGATTGCCGGGGAGCAGATCGCACCGGCCGAAGTGCTCGGTTCGATCACTCAACTGGTCGCCAAATCCTTGCTCAATGTGGAGCCCGGCGATGAAGAGATGGTCTACCGTCTGCTGGATATCACCCGCACCTACGCCCTGGAAAAACTCAGTGTCGCCAACGAGCTCGACGCCACCCGTGAACGCCACGCCAACCGCTGCCTGGCGTTGATGGACCAGGCGCAGGACGATTGGGAACTGATCGCGACCCAGTCGTGGATCGACCGCTATGCCCCGCTGCGCGAAGACATCCGTGCCGCCCTCGATTGGGGCCTGGGCGACCAGGGCGTGCACTTGCTGGGCATTCGTCTCACCGTCAGCGCCATGCCGTTATGGCAGGAGCTGTCGCTGCTGCGTGAGCATGGCCTTTACGTGGGCAAAGCCCTGGCGCGGCTGGCGCAATCGAGTGCGCCGAGCCAGCGCTTGCACATGGCGTTGCAGCTGGCTTTCGGCAGTTTTTCCTATCATGCCCAAGGGGGGACGTCGCAGACGATCGAAGCCTTTGCCTGTGCACGGCGCCTGGCCGAAGCTGACAAAAACCTGACTGGCCAATTGCGTGCGGTGTCAGGGCAAATGGCGGTCAGCCTGTGCGGCGGCAATTACCGCGAGGCCTTGAAGCAAAGCCTGCATTTCGATCAATTGGGGCCACACGCCGCACCGCTGCTGGACCTCAGCGCCCAGCGCCTGAGAGTGCTGGCGCAGCACTTCGCCGGCCACCAGGCACTGGCGCAGCACAATGCCGAGCAGGTGATCCAGCGCATGGCCCAGAGCGGCCATCTCAATCGGTTTACCCATGGTTTTGGCGTGCAGTACGACCAGAGCGTGGCGTCGCTGACCATCCTCGCGCGTATCCTGTGGCTGCGTGGTTTTCCCGAACAGGCATGGCGCACCGCAAGCCAGGCACTGGCGCTGGCGTTGCAGATCAACCACAGCACGTCGATCTGCTACACCCTGGCCCTGGCCGGAGTGGTGATCGCCCAGTACAACGGCGACACCGTTGTGGCCCGCGATCAGCTGGACCTGCTGTTGCAGCAGGCGCAAAAACACTCGGTGCCGTTGTTCCACGCCTGGGCGCAGTGCTACGAGGGCACGATGCAGATTGCCGAAGTGCAGGGGCTGGGGTTGGTCGAGGACATCCTGGTGACCTTCAATGCCATCGCGGTGAATGACACTCTGTTCGAGCGCGCCAGAAGCGGTGCGGCCGGCTGGTGCACCCCGGAGATTCTGCGCGTGCGCGCCCAGCACATGGCCGATGCACAGGCAGCCGAAACCTTGCTGCTTGAAGCCCTGGGCCTGGCGCACCAGCAAGGCGCGCTGGCTTGGGAATTGCGATGCGCGGACAGCCTGGCGCGGCTGTGGCGCACCCAAGGCCGTGTGCCGGCCGCCCGCGACCTGCTGGGTGGCGTCTATGCGCGGTTTACCGAGGGCTTCGCTACCCAGGATCTAATCCGCGTACGCCGCCTGCTCGACGAGTTGCAAGACAAACGGCCGGCCTGAAAACGGCCCCAGGTAATGCCCATAACCCTGTTGCAAACGCGCCACCTGCTGCGGGTCGCGCAGGAGTGCCAAGGCATAACTGCGCACACTGTTGAGCAGGCGATAGCGCGGGTATCCGGGGCCGGGTTCAAGGTTCAGCAGCGAGGTGTCGACCAGCCGCGTCAGCAAGTAAGTCAGGTCGGCATGCTCCAGTTCTGTGCCGGCCACCAGCTCACTCAAGGTGGGCAAGGTCACCGCCATCTTGAACAGGCTCATTTGCAGAAACAGCCAGCGTTCCGGCAGGCAGAGGCGCTGGTAGGTCCAATCCAGCGCGGCGCTCAGGGATTGGTGGCGCTCCACCGCCGTACGACGACCCCGCGTGAGAACCTGCAAGCCCCGGCACACTTGCATCTGCACACCGCGCACACCGAGGGCATGCACTTGGGCAGCGGCCAGTTCGAGGGCCAGGGGAATACCGTCGAGGCGCCGGCAGATATCCCGCAACGGTGCCAGGTCAGGGTCTCGCAATACAAAGCCCTGTTGACCGGCGCACGCCCGCGCGACGAACAGTTGCACGGCGGGAAACGCCATTGCCTGCTCGACACTGCCCAGTGCCGACGGAGCCGGCACACCCAGTGGGGGCACACGCTGCACCCATTCGCCGGGGGCCTTCAAGACTTCACGACTGCTGACCAGCACGCTGACCTGGGGCGCGTTTTCTTGCAGCACACGCAGCAGATGTCGACAGGCGCCAAGCAGCAAGTCGGCGCCATCGAGTACCAGCAGCAATTGCCGGGAAACCAGTTGGCGGCACAGCTCAGTGGCGCTGCCGCTGGGTTCCAGGTGCAATGCCGTGGCCAGGTGGCGCAGCATCATCAACGGCGACTCGACGGTGGCCAGGTCGACCCACCACACCCCGTCGCGGTAGCGCGGCAATACACGCTCGGCCAGGGCCAGGGCCAAGGTACTTTTGCCCACGCCGGCGCACCCGGTGAGGGTCATCAGGCGCTGTCCGGACAAACGCCGCACCAGCACCCCCAGCAGTTCATCCCGCCCCATCACCGGGCTGAGCCGCGCAGCCAGGTTATGCCGGGGCAGCACCGCCGCAGCCATACCCTGCACGGGCGCGGCAAAGCAATAGCCGCGCTGGGGGTCATTGAGGATGAAGCGTTGCCCGTCGAGGGCACGGCGCAGCGCGGCGATGTGTACCCGCAGATTGTTCTCTTCCACCACGCTGTGCGGCCAGACCCGCTCGATCAGAATGGCCTTGCTGACAAACTGCCCAGGCGCCTCCAGCAGCACCGCGAGGATATCCAGCGCACGCCCGCCCAACGGCACCGGCCAACCCGCCTTGCTCACCAGCCGCTGCTGCCGGTGAAAGGCATAGGCACCGAAGCGCACCGTGCTATCCGCGTCCATCGCCTGAGGGTCGTTCATGTCTGCAATCGCGCTGAAACACCCGGCCTTGGGCGTTCGCGCATCCTTTTCCGTGGGCTCGACGCTATTCTTGCCAGCTACCCATGACAGGACAATGCTGGCACAGGGAGCGATACGGACAATCGGGTGTGCGAGACGGACATCCTGTCGTTAACTGAACTGCTGTCGGTATTGGGTAGGGTTGAGGCCGAGTTTTTCACTGAATAAAAAGCGCATGTGCCGCACGCTGCCGAAGCCTGCGTGAAACGCCACAGTCTTGAGCGGCAGGTCGGTGGTTTCCAGCAATTGCCGGGCACGGTCGATGCGCGCCCCTTGCAGGAAGGCCATGGGCGTCATCTGCACGTCCTTGGCAAACAGCCGGGCAAAGTGGCGCGCACTCATGCCGGCCAACGCGGCCATGGACTCGATGGTGAACGGCTGTTCCAAGTGTGCAAGCACGTGGTTCTGCACGCGGGTGATCGCAGTTTCCTGAGGCGCCACGGCGGCCGTCATCGGGCTGAACTGCGCCTGGCCGCCCTGGCGTTTCATCACCACCAGCAGCACCTTGGCCACCTCCACGGCCACCTGCTTGCCATGGTCCTGGGCAACGATGGACAGCGCCAGGTCGATACCGGCCGTGACCCCGCCCGAGGTAATCAACCGCCCGTCCTGCAGGTAGATGCGGTCGGTCTCGACGATGGCCTTGGGGAACGCTTTGATCAGTCGCTCGGTGTAGTGCCAGTGGGTGGTCACGCGGTGCTCGTCCAGCAACCCGGCGTGGCCCAGCACAAAGGCGCCAGTGCAGATCGAGCCGAAGCGCCGCGCCCGGGGCGCCGCCGCCTTGAGCCAAGGCAGCAGCGCCGGATGGCATTCGTTATAGGCACCGGGGCCGCCGGGCACCAGCAAGAGGTCATAGGCGCCGTTTGCGTGCTCCAGCAACAGGTCGGTCTGCACCACCACGCCATTGGATGCACGCAACGGGCCGGGTTCGGTGCCAATGGTAAGGATCTGATAATGCGCCGCCGCCGGCAGGTAGCGGTTGGCGATGGAAAACACTTCGAGCGGCCCGGCCATGTCGAGCAGGAGGAAGTCCGGGAACAGCGCCATGGCCACGGTTTTCATACAAGAAGGATCCATCGAGGGGAAGAAAGCGGGAGGCATTATGGCATGCCTTTGACTGTCAATCTAAGAGAGACAGTTATTCAGATTTCAGCTTCTTAATGAATATTTCAGTAACCAGTAACCTTCTTCTCAACGCAAGCGCCCTGCATCTCGCAGCCAGCGCCCACTTGAGGACATCACCATGCTGACCCTACGCAAAGCTTCCGAACGCGGCGCCGCCAATCACGGTTGGTTGAAGTCGTTCCACACCTTCTCGTTCGCCAACTACTGGAACCCCAACGAGCAGGGTTTTTCCGACCTGTTGGTGATCAACGATGACCGCGTCGCCGCAGGCAAAGGTTTCGGCCAGCACCCACACCGCGACATGGAAATTTTCTCTTATGTGCTCGAAGGCGCCCTGGAACACAAGGACACCCTGGGCACCGGCTCGGTGATCCGCCCTGGCGACGTGCAACTGATGAGTGCCGGCAGCGGCGTGGCCCACAGCGAGTTCAACCACAGCCAAAGCCGTGGTGTGCACTTCCTGCAAATCTGGATCGTGCCCGCCGTGGCCGGCGCCGAACCGCGCTATCAACAAGAGCACTTCAGCGAGGCACAGAAACGCGGGCGCCTGCAGTTGATCATCTCGCCGGACGGCAGCGACGGTTCGCTGACCGTGCGCCAGGACGCCAGGGTTTACGCAGGCCTGTTCAACGGTACCGAAGCCGCAACCCTCGACCTGCCGCCGGATCGCCACGTGTACATCCACGTGGCCCGGGGCAGCGTGGAGATCAACGGCCAGCGCTTGCAGGAAGGCGACGGTGCCCGAGTGCGTGACGAGCAGCATATTCACGTCAGCCAAGGCCAGGATGCCGAAGTACTGGTATTCGACCTGCGCCCCCAGGAACTGCCGCAGATGCCTTGACGGGCCTGGCGATGGCCCTTCGAAACGGACCATCGCTGGCATCGATAGTCACCATCAGCGCAATGAAGTTCTCTAAAAAAATGCAACGCGTAACATCAAACCCATACCAGGCAACACCCAAACTTAAACACTCGGAGCACACCCTCATGAAACGCCAAATCTTGCTTAGCCTCGCTTTCTCGGTACTCGCTGCAAACGCATTTGCCCACCCTGTTGTTGCTGAAGGCGGTTCGGATCGCTTGATGGAAAACCGTGTTGCCGAAGGCGGTTCGGATCGCCTGATGGAAAACCGTGTTGCCGAAGGCGGTTCGGATCGCCTGATGGAAAACCGTGTGGCTGAAGGCGGTTCGGATCGCCTGATGGAAAACCGTGTGGCTGAAGGCGGTTCGGATCGCCTGATGGAAAACCGTGTTGCCGAACGTGGTTCGGATCGCCTGATGGAAAACCACGTATAACCCTCTCTGTTCGAGGGGCACCCCAAACCGGCCTGATCAGCCGGTTTTTTTTCGCCTGCACTTTCAACCCCGCCCAGCGAAAAACCGTTGGGGCTAAAATACTTACCGAGCTTTAAGAATATGCACTAGCCTATGTGTAAGTTCGCGTAAAGCCCCTTGCAAAAGTCCCAAACTTCCCCGCCCCGACCTCAAAAATAACGTGACGAATGTTAAAATTTGTCACGCTTGGCCGTAATCAATTCGATTAGTATCTAGATGCTAGCAGCGATTGAACTGACGGCCTTGCATGCCGCAAAAGGGAGTAGGGTAATGCATTTTTCCAATGTCCTCGCTATTGCACGGACTCCATCGAAGTCGGAGGACTTTCGGGAACTGATAGTTCGCACTGTACCGAATGATTTAAAAGTCGATACACGCAGCTACGGGCAACTAACCGACAATCAGGAAATTCACGCGCACTACCGTGCCATCATTATAGAAATTGATACACCCTCCGCAAGCAATCAAATTCTGGACATCATCAGAAAAACCAGAACCGAAAACCCAGGCTGCACCATATTTGTGGTGGTGACCTTTGCGTCCACCCTCAGTAAAACAAAATACTATCTGGCCGGTGCAGACTACTGCATCAAGGTGGTAGAAACTTCCCCGGAAAAAAAGTTGAGCCTGTTCGATGCATTTCTCAGCGAGAGCGCTCGGCTGAACCAGTGCGGGCTGGTACTCGACCAAGACCGCATGTGTATCTATGGTGACGGGAAAAAACTGGAAATATCCTTTATCGAAATGAAAGTATTGGAAGCCCTTATTCACAGCCGACTCCTTAGTCACAATGAGATCGCTGGCGTCATGGGGCTTAATACCAAGTATTACGACTCCAGAGCCTTGGAAAAATCCATCAGTCGCCTGCGCGGTAAAATCAAAGCGCACTACGGTGAAAACATTATTCAAAACATTCGCGGCTACGGCTACAAACTCAGCCGCGGCCTTATTTGCGCCAGCCATTTCCAACCCACCAAGGAGAGGTAGCGCCGTGAACAGCGAGAAACGACCAGCGGCAGAAGCGGCGACTGTGCAGTTGGCCAGGCAGGCAATTGTCTCGCGCAGCCATGCATTGTGGGGCAGTGAAGTCAGTGTGCTGTGCCCCGGCAATCGGGAACCACGTGAAGTCGCCTACCGCGCGGCCCTACAGCACATCACCCCACGTCACCCTCCGCTGCAGGCCGCCGGCCACCTATTCCTGCGCCTGGATCAATCGGCCTTGATGAATGAAGACATCTTCACGCAGTTGACTCAGGTCGCCCTGGCCTTGGAAAAACACACGCAATACCTCACGCTCAGTATTGACAACCCACTGGACACATTGCCCGGCCCCGTAGAGCGCCGCGCAATGGTCCGCCAACTGTATAGACTCAAAGACCAACGCAGTATCAAGCTGGCCTACAACAACTACACACTGGATACAAAACATGCCGACCTGCTGATCGACCTGAAACTCTACGACTATATAAAGATGCCGTTTCCGGACGCCGCCCTCCGGCTGAGTTTAAACACGCGCTCCGACCTGTTCGATCGGCTCTACGACCGCATGCTAGAGCTGATAAACGCCACCAAAGCCTGCTTCATTGCCGACCATGTCGAGTTTGCCGACAGCGCAATGATGGCTAAGAACTTGCCGTTCGAATATTTTCAGGGCGGTTATTACTCCCCTGCTGACCGCTTATAAAATCCTGCATCTTCCTGATCTCGGTGGACACTATGAGCTCTTTAAAGAAATACGCGTTCAGCCCAACGCTTCCGGCCATCGCGCTGCAAGACTTCACACCCAATGCAGAGGCGTTCCGCTATGACTTAAACGCTGTACCCACGCAGACCCTTACCCTGCCTTCGCAACCCTTCAACGCGGCGCGGCCAGAATCAAGAACACTCGCTGCCAAAGCCCCCGACAACGCGCCGCATCAACAGAGTGGCGCCGACCGAACCCAGGTGTACCCCCAGGACTTCTGGCTGCTCACCCAACACGACCGGATACTGGTCAAAGGCGGCCTGCGCATCGCACTGAC
This sequence comes from Pseudomonas sp. SR18, assembly GCF_023701505.1. Classification (NCBI taxonomy): domain Bacteria; kingdom Pseudomonadati; phylum Pseudomonadota; class Gammaproteobacteria; order Pseudomonadales; family Pseudomonadaceae; genus Pseudomonas; species Pseudomonas sp. SR18. Next base: position 156,072 of record NZ_JAMQAU010000009.1, read on the forward strand.
CACCATTGAGTCAGCCCTGATCAAAAAGATGCTGCACCATGAAGAGCGCGTGGTCAGCAAAGAAGAGTTGATCCGCAATATCGGGCGCGAGCCGGAACAGTACCGTGGCCTGGAGATGTGCCTCAGCCGCTTGCAGGAAAAGTTCAAGCGGGCCAACGACGGTGAACGTCTGTTTCGCGCGGTCAGAAACCGTGGTTATTGCCTTACACAAAAAATAAAAAAGCCGCTTGAACAGCACCCTTCGCGTCGATAAAAAAATAATAACGTCAGAGTTATGCATCACCCTGCCTATTACCACACTCTTCTACCTGCCCTTTTATAACACCCACTTTAATACCCCCACCTGACCTTGTTATAAGTCGTCAGCCAATGCCCTCTGCCGTTTATTACTATCAACCGGTACGTGCTCGCGCGTGCCCGTTAATTTAGTGCGGTGAGTGCGCAACTTGATTAAACCCTGCCACCACCTGTTGTTACCCCCGGGAGCAGAACCATGCTGAATAACACTAGAATGCATCGCAACCTGGCCCCCAAGGGTTTGACGTTTTGGGGCCAGTGGACGCTGGCGTCGGGTCTGGTCGTTACGCTGTTATTTATGTTGGTGTTTTTCAAGACTGGACAACTTGAGTACAACTATCGAGTGTTGGCCGCTTTTACCATACTTGCCTCTCTTCCCGCGTATAGCGTGTGCGATGTCTACAGCAAAAAGGATGCGTATGGCGTAGGCCTGGGAAGACTGTTCATGGGCTGGCTGCTGACCGTGGGCATACTGTTGGTTGTCGGTGTGGCTTGTAACGCCAGTGCGATGTTCCCCCTGGAAACGCTGTTGCTGTGGGCGGCGGTCAGTTATCCGTTATTGGCACTGTGTTATATCCCGTTGCACAGCCTGTCCCGGTATTACCATCGCCAACTTCACGAACGGCATAAGTCATTGATTGTGGGCACAGGCAAACTGGCCGTCGACCTGGCCAGGACCCTCTCTCGGCAAAAGCGCTCGCCGCTGGTGGGGTTGGTTGGCAGCCGCGCCGAGGCGAGCGAGGATGCACAACTGCAGATCCTCGGCGAACTGCCGCTCCTGCCCCAACTGATCCGCCAGCACGGCATTCGCCGGCTCTACATCACCCATTCACTGCAGGAGGCCACCCACATCGAGGCGCTGTACCTCAATCTGCTCGACATCAGCGTGGATGTGATCTGGGTGCCGGACCTCAACAACATGCTGCTGCTCAACCACTGTGTGGCCGAAGTGGATGGGTTGCCGGCGATCTTCCTCAATGAAAGCCCTTTGACCAGCCGCCCCACCGCTGCCCTGAGCAAATCGTTGCTGGACAAGAGCCTGGCCCTGCTGGCGATCATCCTCCTGAGCCCGTTGCTGTTGCTGTTCGCCCTGCTGATCAAGCTCACCTCCCCAGGCCCGGTGATCTTCAAGCAGGACCGCCACGGCTGGAATGGCGAGGTGATCAAGGTCTGGAAATTCCGTTCGATGCGCGTGCATGACGATCACGAGGTGCGCCAGGCCAGCCGCAACGATTCGCGTATCACGCCAGTGGGTCGGTTCATCCGGCGCACCTCCATCGATGAACTGCCGCAGTTGTTCAATGTGCTGCAAGGGCATATGGCACTGGTCGGCCCCCGCCCCCACGCCATCGCGCACAACGACTACTACACGGGGAAAATCCGCGCCTACATGGCCCGCCATCGGATCAAGCCTGGTATCACGGGGCTGGCGCAGGTCAACGGCTGCCGGGGCGAAACCGAAACCCTGGAGAAGATGCAACAACGCGTCGACATCGATCTGCGTTACATCAACACCTGGTCGCTGTGGCTGGACATCAAAATCCTGCTGAAGACGCCGTTTACCTTGCTGTCCAAGGATATTTACTGATAACACAGTTCAACTGTGGAAGGGGCGCAAGCCCCCTTCACATTGTTGATCCACGGCCTATTCGGTGATCTTGTCGATGTTCTTGTAGAGCAGATCACTGTCGCGCCCATCGGTCATCGAATGCAGCGAATAGGCACGATTCAAGCGCGCCCCACCGTCACGGGTCAGCGGCGCCCACACCAGATTGGCGCGACGCAGGGTCGACAGGCTCATCAACTCATCGAACGGAATGGACAGGTACAGGCCTTTGTCGAAACTGCCTTCGCCGTACTGTTCGGTGGATGCGGTGGTGCGGGTGATCCACGCGCCAATGCGCACGCCGTTGTTGAATTCCCGCGACAGGTCCAGGGTCGCGCCCCAGTCCCTGGCCAGGTAACGGCCGACGCTCAAGGCGCCCTGCACGTTGAATGGCAATGCGGTATAGCCGGTGACATGCCCGGTGACGGTCCGGTAATCGCGCAAGCTGAAGTCCTGCTCGAAACCGCGTTGGCGCACGTAATTCAGGTCGGCACCCAACGCCCAGCGTTGGCCCATCGGGCGATACAGGACTTCGCTGCCGACACCGGCATACATCGACTCAAGCAACCCCCCATAGACCATGCCGTACAGGTCTTGGTCCAGTTGCACCGCATGATTGAGCTGGAAGGTCGGCAGGGTCACATCCGACGCAGTCATGTACTGGCGCAGGTCAGTACGCACGCGCGGTAAGCCGCTGGGTGCGTCGTAGGTAAACCCGTCGTAGTTGTTCAGCAGGTTGACGCTGAGCAGGCCGCTCCACCAGGTGTTGCGGGTGAAACGGTACTCGGCGTCGAGGTCGGCTGAAACCTGATAGAGCAAACCGTCCGGCCCACCGACGTTCTGCTTGTAGCCAAGGCCCACGCCATAGGTCAAGGGCGTGGGCGGCCGGGTATAGAGCACCGTCTGTGTGCGGTGACTGGCACGATTGACCTCCACTTGGCGATGCAGGTCCTGCACGTCCGCACGGTGGTTGACCACCTCGCGAAACGTCTCGCGTGGCACGCTGGTCTCTTCAATCGGCAGTGCGTAGCGCTCGCTGACCAGGGTGAACCAATCGATCTGGTCATTCACACTGTTATCCAGGATCCGACTGGCACGGCCCACCGCCTTGGCGCTGTAGAAGTAGCGCTGCTGTTCGCCGTACACCAACAGTTCCGGCCCGCGCTGGGCAATACGTTGCACGGTGTAGCCGGCGTTATCGTGCAGGCGCCTGGAGACCTCGGCCCAGTCCACCTGGTCCATCGGCGTGGTCGGGGCCTGCGCTGGCAGCTTGGGCGCCGGCGGATCGTAGGTTTTCGCCGGCGCTTTGCGGCTGACGAAATTGGTGTGCAGGGTGATGCCGAACATGGCGGTGTTGCCGCGCTCCCAGGCCGCACTCAGATCGACCGAGTCGGCCAGTTTGTAGACCAGGCCCAGGTTGATCGGCGAGTCCTGGCGCAGCGGGTTGTCACGGGGCTCGCTCTGGTAGTCATTGCCGTCATACTCCAGCTTGAGGCTCAACGGCGCCCAGGGTGTCTGGTAGGCGATGCCGCCGAACAGCGCGGGACGCCCACGAAAGTAGCCGTTGGAAAAACTGCCGGAGCCTTCGGCGGCAGGCCGTTCGTTGAAGCGATCATCCAGCACGCCCAGCGGGTTGCCGAAGTCGCCACGACTGCCCAGGTAACCCCAGGCGATGCCGGCACTGAAATCCATATCACCATAGCGTTTGTTGGCCACCAGGTACTCGCTGGAAAACAGCCCGGTACCGCCCAGGTCCATGAAGCCCAGCGCCACCTCAGGCAGCCAGTGACTTTCCTGATGCAGGCGCATTTTGGCGTCGACGGCCTTGTCCTTGTAGCTCTGGCCACCGCTGAACGACTCGGCGCCATAGGGCCGATTGGTGATCGCGGTGTAGCGAAAGGTGCCCTCAAGCCAGTCCAGCGGCTGCGCCGAAAAACTGTAGCGGCTGTAGGGTTCGGTGCGGTTGGCGTTGACGCTTAGCTCGCCGGTGGGCACCATGCGGGCGGTGGGTGTCTGCAGCAGCCCGACACCGCCGAAATCGCTTTGGGTGTAACGAGGATCGCCATGCACGACGCCACACGGCACCAGCAGCACGGCCGCAATACATAATTTCAAGGCGTGACCTCAGCCAGGGGTTGGGTGGCAAGAAACTCAGCCAATTGCTGATTGAGTTCAGGGGTGGGCGGGTCCAGGTCGTCACTGCGGATCGGCACCAGCAGCGTGCTGCCGGGTGCGGGTGGGACACCCTCCTCTCGGTTCCAGGGGGCGATGCCCAAGCGCGTGATGTGGCCATCGGGCTGGATCAGCCACAGGTAGTCGGCGTCGGCCTGCGCCGATGGCGGGCAACCGTGGAGGTAATCGCGTGCCGGCTGCATCGGCTGGAACACCAGGCGGCATGCCGTCGCGACGGCGCCGAGCACACGAACGTCATCGGGCCTGGGCGGGTAGATCAGGCGGTCGCCATCGCTGGCCAACGGGTTGGGCGCAAAACCCACCTCCACCGCCACCGGGTCGAGCATCGCCACCTGCCGGCCGGTTACCGGTAACGCCTGCACCTGTTGATAAAGCTGAGCCGCGGCACGTGCCCGCCCTTCGCGCCCGGCGGCCAGTGCGGCCCGATGCAGGATGTCCAGGTCAAACAACACCCCGGCCTTGAGCCGTGTCTGTTGCTCCAGCAAAGGGTGGCGCAACCAGGCTGCGCCCAGCCAGTAACCCTGGGCATCCGGTTGCGACGCGGTGATCACATCCAGCAAGCGAGCCTCGGGCGTGAACGGGATTGGCCCCGGATTGCGGACCTCGCCACTGACCTTGATCGCCGCCTGGCAGACACTCGCGCAGCAGCACAACAGCATCAGCGCGCTGAGTCGTCGAACAGTCATGGGGCATCCTTGCGGGTAGGTTGCAACTGGGTGATGGTCAGGGTCAGGCTGGGTGTGAGGTGCTGTTCGCTGTGCACGATAAAACCGTCTTCAGGGTCGACCCAATAGCGGTTGCGCGCATGAAAATCGGCCGCTTCGATGTCTTCGTCCACCCGCAGCAAGGCATAGGGTTTATCGAGAATATCGAGTGTCTCCATGCCCTTGCGCGTCATGCGACTGTGGACCGTGACGCCGAGGCGATAGCCGTCCACCACGTCGGTCTGCCGCGTACTGCGATAGCCATTCGGTACACGGTGCAGCCCCTGCTGGAACGGCGACCGGCCCTGCCAGCGCGTGCCATCCAGGTCAGCCCCCAGGCCCACCGTGCGCACCACCAGCCCGTCGCGCAGCAGCAGCACCTGCTTGCCGGAAGCGACCCAGAATTGCAGGTCGCCACGCTGGCGAATCAGCGCCATCACCCCTTCGCCGGACACCGTGCCGACCTTGATCTGGGGGAACGGCACCGCGTCCACCTGGGCCTGGGTCAGCACCAGCGGCGCCGGCCCGACCACAGCCGCCTTGAAGGTATCGAGGGAGGCATTCATCAATGGATTACAGCCAGCCAACATCCATGCCACGCCCACACAGGAAGCGATTTTCAGACTGTTCACGCAGGTTCCACCCTATCGGCTGCTGGCTTCGCTCAGGTTGTTCTGGGTGGATGCACCAATGCCGATGATTGAAGCGGACGGCACCAGTTGGCTGATAAAACGGTTCCAGCGCGTGATATTCGCGGGGCCGACAAACACCACATCCTGCGGCTGCACGTCAAAACGCGTGGCCAGGGCCATGGCCGCAGGCGATGCGGCTTCCAGCTGAAACACCTGGGCCGGCGCCACATCGATGTGCTGTGCGCCGCGAATCACGTAGATGGCGTCTGCATTGGAGGTGTTCTGGTTGACCCCGCCCACCGAACCCAGCACGTCGGAGAGGTTCATGCTGCGGGTTTTGAAACTCAGCGCACGGGGTTGCATGACTTCGCCCATCACGTAGATGCGCTTGCGGTCGTTGTAGGCCAGGTACAACTGGTCACCGTCCTTGAGGTAAACCTCGCTCAAGCGCGACGCGTCGAGGTTAAGCGTGTCCAGGTCCAGGCTGTAGCGCTTGCCGCCACGGGTAAGCGTGAGGTTCGACAGGTCGGCATTGATCGGATCGATACCGGCCAGGCCCAGGGCTTCGCTGACATTCATGGCGATGGTAGTGATCGGCACCGGGCCGGCCTTGACCACCGCACCGCTGATCACCACTTTCTGGCTGGCAAAACGCAATACGCTGACATCCACCTGAGGGCTGTCAATGTACTGACGCAGCTTGTCGGTGATCTCGCCGCGCAGCGCTTCAATGCTGCGGCCCTTGGCAACCACCTCACCCACATAGGGATAGAACAGGTTGCCCTCTGGGCTGACCAGCCGGCCGTTGGCATCGATCTGCTGTTGCGGGCCGGACGGCGCGGTGAGCTCCGGGTGATCCCACACCGTGATATACAGCGCATCATTGGCGCCGATCAAATACGGGCCGGGTTTATAACTCAGGAGTTCTGCCGGGATGGAGTAAGGCACTTGAGTGGCGGCGTCCATCGCCAACAACTTCGGGGTAATTGGAATTAACTCCACGCGACTGTTTCCAGCCCCACCCTCTTCAGTCAGGGCGGCGGTGTCCATATATTGACCCGGTGCAAACATGCAGCCTTGCAACACGGCGGCGGCCACGACAGCCATAGAAAAAATACGCATCATAGTGTTGGAACACTCGCGATAAACGACAAGAAAAAAAGACCACTTGGGCGGGGAATCCAAGCGGTCTTAAAAGCGGAAAGTGTGTAACTAGTTGCTGGTACCCGTAGTGCCAGTGGTGCCGGTGGTACCTGTGGTGGTGCCACCATTGGAGCTGCCGCCGCTGTTTGAAGCGGCCGCAACTCCCGCCACGAGGGCAGCGCCAACCAACAGCGTTTGCCCCACCGTCACGCTCCCGACTACTGCGGTATCCAGCCCCAACGGCGTCTCGGCGGCCATCGCCGAAGTACTCAAGACACTGAGCGCTATAATAGCCAGTGATATTCTCATCTCAGACTCCTTATCATCAGTGAGCAGGCAAACCGATAGTGCCATCCAACTAAACAGCACGCCAGACTGATAACTTTTAACCCGCTTAGTTAAAAATAACGTTTTCCCGACGAAGCCCCCGGCGCTCAATGCATTGAGCCCCGCGAAGTTATTTAAAACGTTATTAATTGTCAGAAAACTTCACACCCTGCCGTACTTGTCTTCAAACCGCACAATATCGTCCTCGCCCAAGTAAGAACCCGACTGCACCTCGATCAGCTCCAACGGGATCACCCCCGGATTTTCCAACGCGTGCACTTGGCCGATGGGGATATAGGTCGACTGGTTTTCCGCCACCAGGTAGGTCTGTTCGCCATTGGTCACCTTGGCCGTGCCACTGACCACGATCCAGTGTTCGGCGCGGTGGTGATGCATCTGCACCGACAGCTTGGCCCCCGGCTTCACGGTGATGCGCTTAACCTGATAACGCGGGCCATTGTCCACCGAGTCGTACATGCCCCACGGCCGATATACTTCGCGGTGGTTGAGATGCTCCTGACGCCCGGCCTGCTTGAGCTGGTCGACAATGGCCTTGACCTGCTGCACCTGGTCCTTGTGCGCCACCAGCACCGCGTCCTTGGTTTCGACGATGATCAGGTCTCGCACGCCCACCGTAGCCACCAGCCGACTGTCGGCGTGTACGTAGGTGTCGCGGGTGTCCAGGGCCAGCCCATCGCCGCGTATCACGTTGCCGCTGGGGTCTTTGTCACTGGCCTCCCACAGCGCCGACCAGGAGCCGATATCACTCCAACCGGCCTTCAGCGGCACCATCACCGCGTCGTCGGTTTTTTCCATCACGGCGTAGTCAATGGAGTCATCCGGGCACGCGGCAAATGTCGCGGCGTGCACGCGGGTAAACGGCTGATCCTGGCTGCCGCCTTCCAGCGCCACGCGGCAGGCTTCGAGAATCGCCGGCTGGAAACGCTCCAGCTCTTGCAGGTAACGGCTGGCGCGGAACATGAACATACCGCTGTTCCAGTAATGCGCACCGCTGGCCACATACGCCGCAGCGGTGGCGGCGTCCGGCTTCTCGACGAAGCGCTTGACCCGGTAACCTCCCTCACCCGCCGCCGCGCCCTGCTCGATGTAGCCGTAGCCGGTGTGTGCGCTGGTGGGGGTGATGCCGAACGTCACCAGCTTGCCGTCCCGGGCGAACGCCAGCGCCACTTCCAGGCTGGCGTGAAAGGCCGGGATGTCGTCGATCAGGTGGTCCGCCGCCAACACCAGCAGGATCGGGTCCTGCTGTTCGGCAAGCGCCTTGCATGCCGCCAACGCAATGGCCGGCGCAGTGTTGCGCCCCACCGGTTCCAACAGGATGCTGGCTTGCTCCATGCCTAGATGACGCAATTGCTCGGCCACCAGGAAACGGTGCTGTTCATTGCAGATCAGCTGCGGCAACGCCACGTTTGCCCCGCTCAGGCGGGTGATGGTCTGCTGCAGCATCGACAGGTGCGCATCGGTCAGGCGCAGGAACTGCTTGGGGTTCAACTGGCGAGAAAGCGGCCACAGGCGCGAACCCGAACCGCCTGCCATGATCACGGGTAATAACATCAGGACATCCTCGGGAAACACAGAGTCAGAAATAGGCGCGGGTGTGTTCATGCACCCGCGGGCTGATGCGCAGTTCGTCCTGGGACCACCATCGGTACTGCTGGTGTTGCGCCGTCGGCGGCTGCAGGACTTGGCCCTCGGCCAGCTCCAGGCAGTAGCTGAGCACCACATAATGGGTGTCCGGCCCCGATCCGGCGTTGGCAAACACACTGTCATCGTAGAAGTGCTCGAACACCCCCAGCAGCCGCGCTTCGGCACGCTCGAATGTGCACCCCAGTTCATCGCGGGTGATGCGGCGGAATGCACTGTCGAAGTTTTCGTTTTTCTGGATCCGCCCGCCAGGCACAAACCAGTAACCGTAGGCCGGCCGATTGACACGCAAGCCCAGCAAGGCCTCGCCACGGCCGTTTCTCACCACCAGGTCGATGGCCACCAGCGGCGTCGACGCGACGACCGTATGGAAGGTCGGTAAATCAAGCCACATACCCATCAAACCTGTGCCAGAAAACGTTGCAGAATGCGTTCCTTATCGAGGAACTCCTTGGCATAGTTCAACGCCACCTCATTGCGTGCCGGCAATGCCAGCGCCCGTTCAATGCCTGCGTTCAGGGCCGCGACGGACTCGGGTTCGATCAACACGGCAATACCAGGATGTTCCTCGCACAAACGGCCGAGGGTGGTGCCAGGGTCGGCGGTGATGATGGCGTGGCCGCCCACCGCCAGGATGTTGGTCAACTTGGAGGGCAACACCGAGTCCGCCACCCCGCGCTTCTGGACTACCAGATGCGCGTCGGCCGAGGCCAGCAGCGCCGGCAAGTCCTCGTAAGCCTGCAACGGCGCAAACACCACATTGTGCAGGCCGTCGCGCTGCACACGCTCCAACAGGCGCGCCTTGCCGGTGCCCTGGCCGACGATCAGAAACACCAGCTCCGGGCGATGAGCATGGGCCTGGGCGGCGTCGAGGATCAATTCCACGCCTTGCTTCTCGCCAATGTTGCCCGAGTACAGCAACACCCGCGTGCCGGGCGGCACACCGAGGCGCTCCAGCAGCACACGGTTGCGGGGCACTTGGCGAAAGCGCGTGGTTTCCGACCAGTTGGGGAAGAACAACAGCCGCTGGCTGCGTACACCTTTGCCACGGGCCTTGTCGAGCATGCCGCTGGAGATCGTCGAGACCCGGTCAAAGCGGCGCAACAGCCAGCGCTCAAGCGCAAACGCCATCCGGCGCAACAGCGTGCCGCCGCCGATGCCCAGACCGAACATCGCGTCCACTTCATAGTCCTGGATATGCAGCACCGAACGCGCGCCACTGAGCTTGGCCAACAGCAGCGCCTGGGGTGCACAGAACAGCGTGGGCACCACCAGGATCACCAGATCCGGCCGCCAGCGCAGTTGCCCCAGCACCGCGAAAAACGAGCTGGCGGAGAAGCTCATCAGGTGCAGCAAGCGCGTCAATGCCGTGGGCTGGCGCGGCACATACAGCGGGCAGCGAATCACGGTCACACCGGCATCCTGCTCGGTACAGAAGCGCCACGGCGAATAGCCCTCGCCCACTGCCCAATGCGGGTAATACGGCGGCGCCGTGACGACCCGCACGTCATGCCCCTGACTCGCCAACCAGCGCGCCTGCTCGCCGCTGTACTTGCCGATGCCCGTCAGCTCCGGGCTGTAATTGATGCCATACAGAAGGATCTTCATCACTGGCCCCGCGGCTGTTCGAGCGCTGCAAGGTAGGCGTTATAGGTATCGCGCAGGCCCTCCTCCAGCGGCACGTAGGCCTCCCAGCCCAGGGCGTTGATACGGCTCACATCGAGCAATTTGCGTGGCGCGCCATCGGGCTTGCTGGCGTCGAAGCGCAAGCGCCCCCTGAAGCCTGTGACCCGCACCAACGCCTGGGCCAGATCGGCGATGGTGCAATCCATGCCGGTGCCGACGTTCAAATGCGAACACATCGGCTGGGTGTGCTCGCGGTAGCGTGCCTGGCCCAGCTCCATCACATGCACACTGGCCGCCGCCATGTCATCCACGTGCAGGAACTCACGTCGAGGTTGGCCACTGCCCCAGATCAGCACCTCGTCATCCCCGCGCTGCGTCGCCTCGTGGAAGCGCCGCAGCAAGCCCGCGATGACATGGCTGTTGTGCGGGTGGTAGTTATCGCCCGGGCCGTACAGGTTGGTCGGCATTACGCTGCGGTAGTCACGGCCGTGTTGGCGGTTGTAGCTTTCGCACAGTTTGATGCCGGCGATCTTGGCCACGGCGTATGGCTCGTTGGTGGGTTCCAGGGCGCCGTCGAGCAACACCGCTTCGATCATCGGTTGCGGCGCATGCACCGGGTAAATACACGACGAGCCGAGGAACAACAACTTCTCCACGTCATGGCTGTGGGCGGCGTGGATCACGTTGGCCTGGATCATCAGGTTCTGGTAAATGAAGTCCGCCGGGTACGTGGCATTGGCGTGAATCCCGCCGACCTTGGCGGCGGCCAGGTACACCTGATCCATGCGGTGCTTGGCGAAATACGCGTGCACCGCCGCTGAGTCGAGCAGGTCCAACTCATCGCGGCCCGCCGTGAGGATCCGGGTGTACCCCAAGGCCCACAAACGCCGCACGATGGCCGAACCGACCATGCCGCGATGGCCGGCGACAAAGATCCGCGCATCAAGATCACGAGCCATGCTCAGTTCTCCACGGCAATCGGTGCGTCGTGGCCATGCAGGCGCAACAGTGCATGGCGCTGGGCGATCTTCAAGTCCTCGCGCACCATCTCTGCACACATCTCCTGGGCGCTGATTTCCGGCACCCAACCGAGTAAGCGCTTGGCTTTGGCGGGGTCGCCCAACAGCGTCTCGACCTCCGCCGGGCGAAAGTAGCGCGGGTCCACCCGTACAATCACATCCCCTACCAGAATGCCCGGGGCCAGGTCGCCATTGACCTGCTCCACCACTGCCACCTCCTCCACACCTTTGCCGACAAAACTCAAATGCAGGCCCAGTTCCGCCGCCGACCAGCGAATGAAGTCGCGCACCGAATACTGCACACCGGTGGCGATCACAAAGTCCTCGGGCGTGTCCTGCTGCAGCATCATCCACTGCATGCGCACGTAGTCCTTGGCGTGGCCCCAGTCGCGCAGCGCGTCCATGTTGCCCATGTACAGGCATTGCTCCAGGCCCATGGCGATGTTGCTGAGGGCGCGGGTGATCTTGCGGGTCACAAAGGTTTCACCGCGACGCGGCGACTCGTGGTTGAACAGGATGCCGTTGCACGCATACAGCCCATAGGCTTCGCGAAAGTTCACGGTGATCCAGTAGGCGTACAGCTTGGCCACCGCGTAGGGCGAACGCGGGTAGAACGGCGTGGTTTCCTTCTGCGGGGTTTCCTGCACCAGGCCGTACAGCTCGGAGGTGGAGGCCTGGTAGAACCGGGTCTTCTTTTCCAGGCCCAGCAGACGGATGGCTTCGAGGATGCGCAAGGTGCCCAGGGCATCCACGTCGGCGGTGTACTCCGGTGAGTCAAAGCTCACGGCCACATGGGATTGGGCGCCGAGGTTGTAGATTTCGTCGGGCTGGATCTGTTGGATGATACGCGTCAGGTTCGACGAGTCCGCCAGGTCGCCATAGTGCAGCACCAGGTTTTTGTGCAGGGCCTGGGGGTTCTGATACAGGTGATCGATACGCTGGGTATTGAACGACGACGAACGCCGCTTGAGGCCATGCACGGTATAGCCTTTTTCCAGCAGCAGCTCCGCCAGGTACGACCCATCCTGACCGGTAATCCCGGTGATAAGCGCAACTTTGTTCATGTCTGTCTCCCAATTTATAGGCGAGCGAGGGTCGACACCCAGACTTGGGTGTTTGTTGAAAACGCTCGGTTACTTCGGTGTGGGCAGGTTCAAGTTATGGCCGGTCAACTTCGAGAGTTCCCGGACAATGGCTTCCTTATCGTTTAAATGGGCAATCGCGGTTTCCAGCTCCAACACTTTGGCGCCCACCAGAAAGCGGTACCAATAGCCCTGGAGCAGGTGATAGACCAGGCCGCTGCGGCCATCGAGAAACCCCAGCTGGATGATGTAGCGCCACAGGAAATACGCGGTGGAACTCACAGTAAACGGCACCCGGTTGTACAGGCGGTGCTTGACCAACCGCTTGGTCTTGGCCTGCAACGAACTCTGCCCTGCGTGCAGGTCGTCGCGGATCACAAACAAGCCCAGCCGGGCGTTCAGCACTTCAATCGCTTCGCGTGTGGCGTACTGGTTGTGCTTGTGGGTGAAGAAGGTCAGGTCATGCAGATTGTGGTCGGCAAACCCGCCTTCCAGGGTGATGGTGCGGCCTTCGGCCACCGAGATGTGCTCGTCCATCCAGCGGTCTTCGATACGACCCTTCCCGGTGCGCCACAGCCGCAGCATCTTCAGCGGGTAGCGGCCGCCATGGCGCACCCAGCGCCCCATGAAGATATGCTTGCGCTTGAAGTTGATGCCGGTGACATCGTTTGCCAACAAAGGCAGTCGCGTATTGATCGCGGCGGCCAGGTCAGCCTCGATGATTTCATCGGCGTCCAGGCGCATCGTCCAGTTGCCGGTGATCGGCAGATGGTCCAGCGCCCACTGGAACTGTCTGGCCTGGTTGACGAACGGGTGCTGCACCACCAGCGCGCCGTGGCGCCGGGCGATGTCACAGGTGTCGTCGCTGGAGAACGAATCGACCACCAGCACTTCGTCGCTGAAGGCACGCACCGACTCGATGGCCCGGGCGATGTGCAGGCTTTCGTTGTAGGTGAGGATGATCACACTGACGGTTTCTCGGTTCATCTCAACCACCGTGCAGTTGCAGGACTTCGGTGGTGAGCCGGCGCGGTGAACGCGCGGCCCGGAAATGGCTTTCCAGAGGCAAGCCCACGGCGATCATCATGATCAGCCGCTCGCTGGCCGCTATAGCGCCGATACTGCGGATTTTCCGTTCCACCGAGTTGAGGATCGCCAGGTTCAGCGGGCACGCCCCCAGGCCGTTGGCATGGCAGGCCAGCAACAGCCCCATGGAAAACAACGCGCCGTCGACGTAAAGCTGGTTGCGCTGGCCGGCGCCGCCCCAGGCGGTGACTTCCGAAGTGACCACAAACAGGTTGTCCACCGACTGTGCAAAGCCGCGCGAACCGCCTTGCAACTCAAGCAGCTGCGCGATCACGACGCGGTCCTGGTACACATGCACCCGCGACGACTGGCGGTTGCATTGCGAAGGCGACGACTGCGCCAGCTCCACCAGCGAGGTGAGCAAGCCACTGTCAATCTTGCCGGCCTTGAACATCCGGCAACTGGAGCGCGATTGCAGGAACGCCTTGGCGTCCAGCCCGCCATTGCCCAGCCATGGCGCGGCGCGCTTGATACCGCCGGTGCCGGCGGTGCCGTCGCGCTTGAGGTGCTCGACATAGGCGTCCAGGTAAAACACAAAATCGTCGCTGATGCCGAGCGTACGATGCAGGTCCAGATAGCCCTGGAACGCGCCGAGGGCCATCTCCAGCGGCAACGCCGAATAAGTGCGGTCATATTCGTTGAGCATGTGGATGATGCCGTTGATCTTGTCCTTGCCGAACAGCGGCTTGGGCTCCTTGAGGGACAGGCCTTTTTCCACGGTGTGGGTTTCGATGAGGATCTTGTAGAACAGCTTCTTGTTGCGGCTCTCCAGCGGCGAATAGCCGTTGTGGCGCATAAACGTGAGCATGTCGCGAAAAAACTCGCTGACGAACAACATCAACTTCCATGCCTTGGCCATCATGCGTTTCACCTGTTTCATAGTGCGATGTCTCTCGGTTTGAGGGCGCGGCATGGCGCACCGACGCAAATCATCCAGGCCGGCAGGTCGGCGGTGACCACCGACCGCGCGCCCACCACGCAGCCCTCTTCCAGCACACAGCCGGGATGGATAAACGCTTCGGCAGCGACCCACACGTGGTCCTTGATCACGATCTCCCGGGTCACCAACGGCCGCAGCAGGCTGCGGGTGTCATGGGTGCCGGTGCAGAGGAAACTGCGCTGGCTGATGGTGACCTTGGAACCCAGGGTGATCCGCGCCATGGCGTACACATCCACCCCGTCGGCGATGGCGGTGTAGTCGCCGATCTCCAGGTTCCACGGGGCCCAGATGCTGCAGGTGGGCGCAATCCGGCACCCCTCGCCGATCCTGGCGCCAAAGCAGCGCAGCAGCCCGCGCCGCCAGCCATGCAACATCCAGCGCGGCGTGGGGCGAAACAGCAGTTGATACACGATGCCCCACAACAGGCGTCGGGCCTTGTCACTGTGGGGCAAGGTGTCCACGTACTTGAGTTGGGCGAAGTCGCTCATGACTGGAGCGCCGCCAGCTGTTCCAGCAAGTAGCGTTCGCCCACCTGCTGCAATGCCTGGCGCCGGGCGCTGACGGCGACCCAGTCGATGGGCGCGGCAATCAAGCGTTGCACCTGGCCTGCGTCGTCCGCCGGCAAAAACCGCTGGGACAGTTCAAGCTTCTCCAACAGATTGCGCACCCGCGCGTTGAGCGAGGCCTTGGTGCCCGGCAGGCCCACGGCGATAAACGGCTTCTCGAAAATGATCGCGAACACCGTGGCATGGAACGAGTTGGTCACCACGTAGGCGCTGTCCTTGAGCAGCTTGAGCCAGTCCTGGGGGCCGACCTGCACGGTCTCGCCGATCTGGCGCCAGCGCCGGTGCGCGTTGTACGGCGAGACGATCGGTCCGGCCACATGGCGGGACAACGCCTGGGCCACCTCACGCACGCCCACGCAGGTGCGCAGCGCATAGCAGAACACGTGGCCGGTGCGGGTCTGGCTGGCGGTGGCGAGCAGCGCTGAATAATCGCGGTGCAGCAGCGTCGGATCGGGCACGCAATGGGCGGCCAACCCGGCGACCTGCTGCACGATAGCCACCCCGCTCTCTTCGCGCACACTGATCGCCGACAGCTGCTTGAGCAGGCCTTCGGCTTCGGCGTGGTACTCGGGTTCCAGGTATTCCTTGCCGAAACTGGCTGCGTAGGAAATGCGTCGAGTCGCCTTGTCGCAGTCGAACGCCAGGAAGTACGCAGGGTCCAGGCCGGTCTGGCCCGAGGGGTTCCAGATCTGGTCACTGCCCGCCACCAGCAACTGCTGGCCGGCAACCGCCTGCTTGAGCTGCGCGGCGGTGGCGTAGCGCGGCGCCTGGATATTCAGGAAACGCGCCTTGAACGCCTGGAATTGGCGCGACTGGACATTGGGCCCCAGCACCTGGGTTTTCAACGCCAGGGCCTTGAGGTACAGCGCCTTGAGGTTGGCCTTGAGCTGGCGTGGGCTGAACAGTTGACGCAACTCGCTGCCGTCCTCCACATAGGCCGGGTGGTAGTTGATCAGGCTGACCTGCAAGCCCTGCTGCTGCAGCCAGCGCTGCAACGCATAGGCTTGCAGCACGGCGCCGAAGTTCTCGCTGAAATGGTAGGTCAGTATCCCGGCCTTCACGGGGCGTACAGATGCGTTCATGAACCAGCCTGTCTGAGTGAGGAATGGATTGGGCGCGCGGGCGGGCGAACGGCCTGGCGGGCAGGCGCGGCCGTGTTGAGCAGGCCGATAAGCATCGACCACACCAGCAAATAACTGCCATCGAAGGTGGTGAAGAACTGGTAGCTGGTCTTGAACGAAAAAATCAGCAGAATCGCCACCACCGCCAGCGACACCGGGGTGCGCGGCAGGCCGCTGAACAGCAGGCAGAACAGCGTCACACCGACGACGCCCAGCTTGGCGGTCACCCCCCAGTAGCCGTTCTCGATATCGAACTTGGAATTTTCGAACCAGCGCTCGTCATTGGTCGGCACGCCGGGGGTCAATTGCTTGGCCAGGCCATTGCCAAGGAACACCGTGGCCGGGTTGTCGAGGAACGACTCCTTGGCGTGGGCGATCTCGAACGCGCGGGTGACGTCTTCGCCCTTTTCCTCGAACAAGTACGTGGCAAAGCGCGACACTGCCAAGGGGCTGGCATAGAACGTCAACGTACCCAGGGCACCGATGGCCACCACCAATACCGCCAGGGACTTGACCTTGCGCTGCGTGATTGCCGACAGCAGGATCATCACGGCCATGGCCGCGAGGATGGTCTTGGAGCCGGCCGCCAGCAGTGTGACGGCGATGATCAGCATCAGGCCGATTTTGCGTTGGCAGCAGGCGTAGAAGAACAGCAGCACGGCCGAGCTGGTGGGGAACAACATGATCCGCCCCACTTCGTCGCTGGATTTGGAGGCAGCATTGGTCAGGTCGATGCCCACGCCGTACAGGCTGACCTGCAACAACTGGCCGAGGGCGAAGAAGTAAATGATCCGCTCGATAATCCGTCGATAGCCAGGGCTGTGGGCGCGGGCGATGTTCTCCACATTGGCCTGCACATAGCGGTACCCCGCCAACAGCAGCACAAAATAGAAAAACGGAATGCCCGAGCGCATGAACTGATACAGGGAAATCTTCGCCCCGCTGCTCACCAGCACCTGCAACACGCTGGCGGCAATCACCAGTGCCAGCAACGGCAGTGCCCGGCTGAAACCGCGCAACCCATACACCACGAACGGCAGCAACAGCAGCAACGCCAACGGCTGCGACAGGTTATTGCTCAACGCCAGCGGCAACGCAAAAAACGTCAGCGGCAAGTACAGGGTCAGGCGCGCCTGGGACAGCATCATGGGCCCACCTCCCCGACGCGAATCACCCGCAGGTAAACCAGCACCACCAACTCCGGCATTGCCAGCAACAGAGACGCGCCGAGCAGTGGATCGATGTGTGCCCTGCCCGCCAGCCACAGCAACAACGCGGCCAGGCTGCTCACGGCGTAGATCACCGAGGTGCGCGTATGGCGGTTGGTGGAAATCAGCATCGCCGCGAGGATGAACCACGCCACGTTGAGAATCGTATGGGCGCCGATCAGCGCCAATGACACGCGGTCCACCTGCACCAGGCCATGGCTCCACAGCGTAATGATCTGCGGCCCGGCCCAGATGCCTGCGCCGTACACCAGCACGCAGAGGCCCAGGACCATTGAACTGGCGCGCTGGGTAAAGCGTCGCGCCTGGTCGAATTGCCCGCGCCCGGCCAGGCGTGATATCTCCGGAGTGAGCGCATTGCTGCAGGTGATGCCCAACTGGATGATCAGCCGCATCAGGGTGCGCGCCATGGTGTAGCCCACCACCACTGCCGGGCCGGCGATCTGGTTGAGCACTTGCAGACCGCCTTGCAGGGTAATGGCTTGCGCCAGCGGAATAGCTGCACTGCCCACTGCGGGTTTCCAGATACCGCGAAACTCGGCCCACGACGCCGAGCCCAGCCCCAGCAACGGCCAGGGTGAAATACGCCGTACAAACAGGGTCACCAGCAGCAGGAACAGCACCTGGCTGAAAAACATGCCCTGGGCCAATTGCAGCTCCGAGCCGCCGAGCAACAGCACACCGATCGACAACATAATGTCCAGGGTCCTGCGGTTGGCCATGATAAAGACGCCACCGACAGTCCTGTCGATGGTACGGAACCACGCGTCAATCGGCCCTCCGAGCAGCCGCGTGCACAGGTAGCCGGACATGAACACCACCACCAGGCTCGCTTGCTCGGGCGCCAGGGTCTTGAGCCTGAGCAGCGTCACCCAGTCGAGCCACTGGCCAAGGGTCAGGGCGAACACCAGCACCAGCCCCACCACCGCCAGGGTAAATGCCAACGCGGTCTGTACACTGCGCCGCGCACCGGGCACATCGCCCTGGCTGGCGCGCAACGTGGCACTGGTGGCGGACGCCTGGGCGACACCGAAATCGAGCAGGCTGAGCATCGACGGGATACCCGTGAGCACGAGCCAGTCGGCATAACGCCCGGTACCCCAGGCGTGCAGGAAGAACGGCACCAGCACCAGTTGTGCCGCCAGCGTCACCAGTTGGGTGTAGCCATAACTGAGCACGTTTAGGCGAAAGCGGCGCGACAGCGAACGGGGCATTTCAAGCGCCTTGTTCATCGGCATCAGGCCTTGTCGGACTGGTAGGCGTAGCTGTAGTAGCCGTAGTCGCCATAGCCGTAGCTGGCGGAACGACGCTTTTCCACGCCGTTGAAAATAGCGCCCTTGAGCTCGACGCCGTTTTGATAGAAACGGCGCAGGGTCAGCTCGATTTCCTTCGCCGAGTTCACCCCGAACCGCGTCACCAACAGACTGGTCCCGGCCTGGCGCCCGATAATTGCGGCGTCGGTCACCGCCAGCAGCGGCGGCGTGTCGATGATCACCAGGTCGTAGCGCTCGCTGACGTCGGCCAACAGCGCGGCAAAATTGGGGTGCATCAGCAACTCGGACGGGTTCGGCGGGATTTGCCCACGGCCGATGAAGTCGAAACGCTCCACGGCAGTGGGCTGGATCGCATCCTGAAGCTCGCAACGCTTGACCAGCAGGTCGGACAATCCTGCTTCCACCATCTGGCCGAGCACCTTGTGCAAGTAGCCCTTGCGCATATCGGCATCGATCAACAGCACCCGCTGGCCCGACTGCGCCACGATGGCCGCCAGGTTCGCCGAGACAAAGGTCTTGCCCACTTCGGGGCTGGGGCCGGTGATCATCAGGCGGTTGTTCTTCGCTTCAAGCATGGCGAAGTGCAGGCTGGTGCGCAGGCTGCGCATCGCCTCCATCACCAGATCATGGGGATGGTTGACCGCCAGCAACGACGGCGCGTCTGAATGGCGCTTGGCCGCATTGGCTTCCTCTGCCTTTTGCAGCAGGCTGAAGGGAATCGACGCGTACACCGGCAAGCCGAGTTTCTCGATGTCATCCGGGCTTTCGAGCCCCCGGTTGAGCAGGCTGCGCACCAGCACCAAGCCTATGGAAAGCATGCCGCCGAGCAGCATCGCCAGCAGCACCACGATCACTTTGCGCGGTTCCACCGGCTTGCTGATATTGGCATCGGCACTGTCAATCAAGCGCACGTTGCCCACGGTGCCGGCGCGCATCACGTCCAGTTCCTGGGAGCGATTGAGCAACTGCGTGTAGATCTCGGTACCGACCTGCACGTCGCGGGTCAGGCTGAGCAATTCCTGCTGGGTGCTGGGCAGGCCTTCGACCCGCTTGGTCATCTGCGCCTGCTTGGCGTTGAGTTCAGCCAACTTGGCGATCAAGGCTCGATAGGCCGGGTGCTGCGGTGTGAACTTGCGGTCCATCTCGGCCTGTTGCAGCTTGAGTTCGGAGATGCCGGTGTCCAGGGCCACCACTTGGTCGAGCACGGCCTTGGCTTCCAGGCTGATGTCGATGGACTTGCTGCGAGTCTGGAAGCGGTTCAGCGCGTTTTC
This sequence comes from Pseudomonas sp. SR18, assembly GCF_023701505.1. Taxonomy (NCBI): domain Bacteria; kingdom Pseudomonadati; phylum Pseudomonadota; class Gammaproteobacteria; order Pseudomonadales; family Pseudomonadaceae; genus Pseudomonas; species Pseudomonas sp. SR18. The sequence continues at coordinate 175,847 of NZ_JAMQAU010000009.1, forward strand.
GGCCTTCTCCAGGTCACGGCGTACCTGGGGCAACTGATCGTTGAGGAACGACAGGCTCTGCGCCGCCTCGGCCGAGGTACGGTCGACGTTCTGCTTCACATAGAGGTTGGAAATTTCAGTGAGGGTGCGAATCGCCAGGGCCGGGCGCGTGCTCTCCAGGGACAGGCTGATGATGCCCGACTCCTTGCCGCGTTCGATCACGGTGAGCAAGTCCTGATAGTCGGCCACCGCATCCAGGCGCGGCTTGCGCACAATCTTGAAATGCGCACCGGGGTTGGCGCGCAGTTCCTTGATCAGGACCTCCACGCCGCCGGCGGAAAACGCCTCGCCGACGCGGCCCGATGCGATCTCCCGGTCATCCTCATCAAACAGGCTGTAGCGCTGGGCCTCACCGGCCACCAGCAGCAGAGAAGTGCCGAGCAATGCGGCCGGCAGATTAAGCGTGGTCAGCGCCAGTTGCTCACCCCCCACCGACCAGCGACTGAAGCCGAACAGCGGCGGCGCAATATCACCCTTGTGTTCCGGCGCATACCGTCGCGCAAGGAAACCGCCGATCAGCGGGAAACGCTGGGGTGTGACGGTGATGTCCAGCGCCAGGGTGTCGACAGTCTTGCCGATGATGGTGCGCGACTTGATCAGTTCGATCTCGGTCACCGCCGGCGATTCCTTGCCCAGCAGGCTGCTGACGTCGGAGAAACCGAGCATGTCGTTCTTCTTTGGCTCCACCTGGATCAACGCATTCGCCTGGTACACCGGCGCCGCCAGAATCGCGTAGGTCGCGCCGATCACCATGCAAGTGCCGGTGATCCCGGCGATCAGCCATTTGTGATCAAGCAGGGTGCCGAGCATGCCGAGTACATCGATCTCGTCACGTTGGGGGCTGTCAGCGGAAGCGTTCTGGGGTGAATACATAAATCGCGTCTTCGTCCTTGCAATCGTTTTAAAGAGGGAGCGTCAGCGCGCCAGGCGCCGGGCCCAGGCCTGCACGGCCTGTTCGATCAATGCATAGGCCTGAACAAAGGCAGGCTTGCCCTGGCGATAGGGGTCGGTGATCTCAAGGTTCTGCTGCCACTTGCCCAGCAGGAACACTTTGCCCCGCGCCTCGGGAGCGAGATTGAGCACCCCGTCGATGTGCCGCTGTTCCATAACCAGGATCAGGTCGGCCTCGCTGACGGCCTCGACGTTGAGTTGCCGCGCCTTGTGCGCTTGGGGAATATGCCCGTGCTCCAGCAGCACTTGCCCGGCGGTAGGCTCCAGCGGATGGTCACGCAACGCAGCCAGGCCGGCCGAACGCACCTGAATTCCGCAGGGGCTCAGCGCGGCGCCCAGCAAGTGTTCTGCCGTCGGGCTGCGGCAGATGTTGCCGATACACACAATCAATATGTTTTTGAACAAGGCAACCTCCCACGCACCGCACATTTGTTTATCGGCAAAAGGGACGACCTTATTTAAATAACAAACAACTAACGACCAGCCAATTATGACCACAGGCTGCACTAGAGACTATCTATCGCGCAGGACAAAAAATAACAACACACGCACTATCGGACTAAAAATAACATTCCAGTACTTTTTCACCCTTGCATAATAAAGTGCGGTTTTAATGCACCAACCAAGGGGCGGCCATGAACACGTCAAAGTTATTGGTAGAGCGTATTGGCCTATTTCCTTCTTCGGGGAATATTCACGTCGAGGTGAATAACTCGACCCGTGTCGTCGAGCGCATGCAGGTGTTGTATGCCAGCCATTCCCTGGCCAGCGATGAGTCGGGCGCGGGCTTGTCGATGGTCTTCGCCGACTGGCGCTTCAAGTTGCAGGTCAGCAATGCGCTATCGGTGTGCCTGTGCGTGGAAAGCCGTGGCGACAGCCAGTTCATGCAGGTCAAGACCGCCGAGCTGCTGGCGAATATCTCCGGCACCGAGGAGCGGTCATGAGCCTGTTGGGCGGGCTGCGCCGTGGATATGCCCTGAGAAAACTGACCGGCATGTTCCAGGGGTTTGTGGAGCCGCCAGCCGGCGCACAGTACCAGCAGAACACCCGGGCGATTGGCCACTGGCTGGACCAACTGCAAGGCAGCTCTCCCCTGCAAATTACTCACACGCTGTTCAAGCAAATGCAGGGCGCGAAGCGTCGGGGCGATGCACAGTGTTTCAACGCGCAGACCGTATTGCTGGAACTGATGGTAGACAGCAACCTGGCCCTGGACCTGGCGAGCTACTCGGCCTTGGTGTGCGCCGCTCCCAGGCGCCAGGCCGGTTCCTGATGGGCTTGCTCAGCACCTGACAGGCTCACGGCGACGCGGTTGAGCAGCAACTCGGCGTTGTACTTGGGCACCAGCGCGCACGCCAATAAAAACATCAGGCCACCGCCCATAAGCCCTGGGGAAAGCTTGATGTTCGCCGCGTCAATGCGCCAAAGAAACGCAAGGGCGGCTGTGGAACCCAGCATGGCGCCGGCAAGGGCCTCATTCAGAGGATGTATGTAAGGCGCTACACAATAAGCACTAAAGCCCAGACTCAGGGTTAACCCCACTAACGCCGCCGGCCAACGCCATCCAACATTTAATTGGCGCACCCATAAACTCGTGGCCACTGTCACCATCAGGCACGTGTTCATCGCATGGCCACTTATAACGGCAATGTCCAAAGGCTGCGCGGACAATCCCCAGCCTTTAAACAGCAACTTGCTGGCCGCGACTATGGAGTAAGTAACACCCACCGTTATTATCCAGGCCCGCAATGCCCAAGGGGTGGAATACCTCAGCCAGACAGCAATCACCACTGCGGCCGGAATCATGACGGTAATGCCGCCAAATTGCGCCAGTTCTGCCCGCATCATTGCCTAACCCTGAAGGAGCCATTTTCGGCGCCCATCAGACCTCAGCCCCACGCAAAACACAACGTTATCTACCGTCAGCATCAAGCATAAAATGCAATTTACTGATCAAATAATAACCCTATGATTCTGAATTTTAATGATTAGGATAGAACCAAACGGCATTTTACAGCGGCTGTCGCGCCCCCTACCTTGGACGAGCATGACCGACCCCCTGCCCGGCGGAGGTACACACTCCCTACTCGACAAGGACAGACCATGAGCATCGAATTCATCGGCTATATCGGCGGCCACCATGCATCCGAAATCCACCCACGCAGCGGTCCGACCCTGCAACCGGACTACGTGGAAACCGTGGCCCGCGCCCACGAAGAGGCCGGTTTCGACCGCGCTCTGGTGGCCTTCCATTCCAACAGCCCGGACAGCACGCTGATCGCCTCCCATGCGGCCAGCGTCACTGAAAAGCTGCAATTCCTGATCGCCCACCGCCCCGGTTTCGCCCAGCCCACCCTTGCAGCGCGCCAGTTCGCCACCCTGGATGTGTTCAACGGCGGGCGCACCGCCGTGCATATCATCACCGGTGGCGACGACCGCGAACTGCGCGCCGATGGCAGCCACATCGGCAAGGACGAACGCTACGCACGCACCGACGAGTACCTGAGCGTGGTGCGCCAGGAATGGACCCGCGAACAGCCCTTCGATTTCGCCGGCACCTACTATCAGGTCGAAGGCGCGCACTCCAGCGTGAAGTCGCCACAGCAGCCGCATATTCCGCTGTACTTTGGGGGTTCTTCCAAGGCCGCGATTGAAGTGGCCGGCAAGCATGCCGACGTGTACGCACTGTGGGGCGAAACCTACGAGCAAGTGCGCGAGACCGTGACCCAGGTTCGGGCCGAAGCGGCCAAACATGGCCGCACGATTCGCTTCAGCCTGTCGCTGCGACCGATCCTCGCCGAGACCGAAGAACTGGCGTGGGCACGTGCTGACAGTATCTTGCAGCAAGCCACGGCACTGGCCGAGCAGAACGGTTTTGTACGCCGCGAACCGCCGAATGAAGGCTCGCGCCGGTTGCTCGCGGCAGCGGCGCAAGGCTCAAGGTTGGATAAGCGTTTGTGGACAGGCATTGCGGGGTTGCTGGGCGCGCAGGGTAATTCCACGTCGTTGGTGGGCACCGCCGAACAGGTGGCAGAAGCGTTAGTGGATTATTACGACCTGGGTATCACCACGTTCCTGATCCGTGGGTTTGATCCGCTCAATGATGCAATCGACTACGGCAAGCGCCTGATCCCCCTCACCCGCCAACTGATTGCTGAACGCGAACAGGCCAAACAGGTCGCGTAAGCAGGAACACTACAAAACCAATGTGGGAGGAGGCTTGCCCCCTCCCACATTCTTCATTTGGCTCGGGATCAGTTCTTGTAGTCAGTATCCGTACGCTCCAACTGCCGAATCAATGCATTCCAATGCCGCGCCACGCCCGGCCCTTCACCGCTGCTATGCGCCTTGGCCTGCTCTTCCACCTTCGCCACCACCTCCTGTGGCGGCAAGACCAACTCCGCATTCCCCGCCGCCTGCGCCGCAATCTGGATATTGCACGCGCGCTCCAACCCTTGCAGTTGCTGGAAGGCATGTTCGACGCTGATGCCCGCCGTCAACAGCCCGTGGTTACGCAGGATCATCACACTCTTGTCGCCCAAATCCGCCACCAGCCGCTCGCGCTCGTCCAGGTCGAGGGCGATGCCTTCGTAGCCGTGGTACGCCACACGCCCGGAAAAGGCGATGGAGTGCTGGGAAATCGGCAACAAGCCGTCCTTCTGCGCCGACACCGCAATACCGTCGCGGGTATGAGTGTGCAACACCGCTTGCAGATCATGGCGTGCGCCGTGGATGGCGCTGTGGATCACGTAACCGGCGTAGTTGATACCGAGGCCGGTAGGATCGTCGACGATGGTGCCGTCGAGGTCGACCTTGACCAGGTTGGAAGCGTTGATTTCATCGAACAACAGGCCAAAGGCATTGATCAGGAAATGCTCCTCCGGGCCCGGTACACGGGCGGAGAAGTGGGTATAGATATGGTCAGTCCACTTGTACAAGGCCGCCAGGCGGTAGGCGGCGGCCAGTTTGACGCGCACTTCCCACTCTTCTGGCGTGACGCGTTGACGAACGTTGTTGGAAACGCTGGAAATCGAGGTGACGCTGCTCATGGCAAAACTTCCTGGATGGCCTTAAAGACTTCCAGGCAAGCCTAGGGGATGCTCAAAAATAATAAAAAGCACATTTTAATCTAAGCTAATTATTATTTTTTTTCATATCAAGCGGCGTCTCGAATCTTGTGCAACGACGCAGCCACCCACTTGCCAAACGCATCCACCGGCCCCTGCAGGTTGCCCAGGAAGTGCGGATAGATCAGCCACAAATCCATCACCGGCTTGAAGTCCTTGAGCGGCATCACCGCCAGTTGCTCACGGTGCGCACTGCGTTCCAGCAGCGGGCGCGGCACCAGGCCCAAGCCCAACCCATCGGCGACCAATCCCAATTGCAACTCGGTGCCGAACGTCTCCAGGTTGACCCGCAGCGCCAAGCCCTGGTCAGACAAGGTGCGCTGCAGGCCAGCGCGGAACCCGCAGCCGTCCGGATTGAGGATCCAACCATTCTGGTACACATCCGCGAGCTTGCACGGCTTCTTCGGCAACTGCGCCTTGGCGCACACCACCACCAGTTCCATCTTGCCGATGGACTCGCCAACGATGTTGTCCGGGAATATCTTGCCCGCCGGGAACAACGCCGCCGCCGCATCCAGCTCGCCGCGTTCGATCTTGCCAACCAACTGGCTGCCCCAGCCGGTCGCGACCTGGGCGCGCAGCTCGGGGTACTCGCTGCGCAGCAGCTTCAGCGCGTCCAGCAGCACTACATCGCCGATGGTCTGCGGTACGCCCAGGCGCAGTACGCCAGTGGGGGGAGCGTCGGTGGCGACCAGTTCACGCAACGCATCCATCTCGCGCAGGATCAACCGGCATTGTTCATACACGCGGGTGCCGATCAGCGTCGGCTTGAGGGGTTTGGTGTTGCGGTCGAACAGCTCCACCCCCAGCGCCTGCTCGAAGTTCTGCACGCGGCGGGTAATGGCCGGCTGGGTCAGTTGCAACGACTCGGCGGCATGGCTGATGGACTGGCAACGAATCACTTCGACAAAGGCATCGATATCGTCAATTTTCATTTGGGCCGCACATAGAGAACAGTCATTAAGATGTGCGCGAAGCATAGTTGCAGGAACGTTATCTGAATAGCCCAGGCTGTGATCGATAACGTCTAACGCTATTCAGACCGGTTCTAAATTACCTTCAGCTATAAGCTAATCATTAAAAAATAGCATATTAACTATAAACATTATGCTTAGATAAACCCATCAACACCGACTGATGGAATTGTCATGACCCAGGCCCGACACCCCGAGAGACTCAGAGCCTTTATTGGCGCCCTGGCGGAACTGATCGACGGCAATCCACGCGAAGGTGACCTGCTGCACCGTGGCGGCAAGCTGCTCGCGCAACTGGTCAGCCATGATGACTGGCTCCCCGATGAATTCGCCCAACCCAACCCGGAGCGCTACCAGCAGTTCCTGCTGCATGCCGATTCGCGCCAGCGCTTCAGCATTGTCAGTTTTGTATGGGGACCGGGGCAAACCACGCCGATTCATGACCACCGGGTATGGGGGCTGATCGGCATGTTGCGCGGCGCGGAATTTTCCCAAGGTTTTGAACGCGCCCCCGACGGCAGCCTGGTCGCCGAAGGCAAGCCCATTGAGCTGGTGCCAGGCCAGGTCGAGGCGGTGTCGCCCAACGTCGGCGATATCCATCAGGTGAGCAACGCCCACAGTGACAAAGTGTCCATCAGCATTCACGTGTACGGCGCCAATATCGGCGCGGTACGCCGCGCGGTGTACCAGCCTGACGGCAGCGAGAAACTGTTTATCTCCGGTTATTCCAACGCCTACCTCCCGAACATCTGGGATTTGTCCAAAGAAAAGAGCCCTGCCCTATGAGCACCGTACCGACCCGCAGTTTCGCGCAGATTCGCCAGGCCCTGTTGGACCATGCAGAAGTCGCCCTGATCGACGTGCGCGAAGAAGCGCCGTTTGCTGAATCCCACCCGTTGTTCGCCGCGAATATCCCGCTGTCCAAACTGGAACTGGAGGTGTTTGCGCGCATCCCACGGCGCGATACCCAGGTCACCGTCTACGACAACGGTGAAGGGCTGGCTGTGCGCGCCGCCGAGCGCCTGGCTGCATTGGGCTACACCCAGGTCAGCCTGCTCGACGGCGGCCTCGACGGTTGGCGCAGCGCCGGCGGCGAGTTGTTTATCGACGTGAACGTGCCGAGCAAGGCCTTTGGCGAGTTGGTAGAGAGTGAGCGGCACACGCCGTCCCTGGCCGCCGAAGAAGTGCAGGCCCTGCTCGACAGCCAGGCCGACGTGGTGGTGCTCGACGCCCGCCGTTTCGACGAATACCAGACCATGAGCATCCCCACCAGCATCAGCGTGCCCGGTGCCGAACTGGTGCTGCGCGCCCGTGAACTGGCCCCGGACCCGGCCACGCGCATCATCGTCAACTGCGCAGGGCGCACCCGCAGCATCATCGGCACCCAGTCGCTGATCAACGCGGGCGTGGCCAACCCGGTGTCGGCGCTGCGCAACGGCACCATCGGCTGGACCCTGGCCGGTCAGACGCTCGCCCATGACCAGTCGCGCCGCTTTGCGCCGACGTCGGAAGAACACCGCCACATCGCTGCCCAGGACGCCCGCCGCGTCGCCGACAAGGCCCGCGTCGGCCGCGCCACCCTCGGCGACCTGCAACGCTGGCAGCAGGAGCCGAGCCGCACCACCTACCTGTTCGATGTGCGCACCCCGGAAGAATTCGACGCCGGCCACCTGCCCGGCGCCCGCTCCACGCCGGGCGGCCAATTGGTCCAGGAAACCGATCACGTGGCCAGCGTGCGTGGCGCACGGCTGGTGCTGGCCGATGACGACGGCGTGCGCGCCAATATGTCCGCGTCCTGGCTTGCCCAACTGGGCTGGGAGGTGCACGTACTGGACGACCTGCAGACGGCGCACTTCAGCGAAAAAGGCGCCTGGGTCGCCCCGGTGCCCACGCCGCCCCAGGCCGAACTGATCAGCCCCCACACCCTCGCCGACTGGCTGGCCCACGGCGACACCCTGGTGCTGGACTTCACCGCCAGCGCCAACTACGTCAAACGCCACATCCCCGGCGCCTGGTGGGCCCTGCGTGCACAACTGCCCGACGCCCTCGCAAAAGTACCGACCGCCGAGCGCTATGTGCTGACCTGCGGCAGCAGCCAACTGGCGCGCCTGGCGGTGGCCGAAGTCGAAGCCATTACCGGCAGGCAAGTGTTCCTGCTGCAAGACGGCACCGCGGGCTGGATCAACGCGCAACTGCCCCTGGAAGAAGGCGAAACCCACCTGGCCTCCCCGCGCATCGACCGCTACCGCCGCCCCTATGAAGGCACCGACAACCCCAAGGAAGCCATGCAGGCGTATCTGGATTGGGAGTTCGGCTTGGTCGAGCAATTGGCGCGCGACGGTACGCATGGGTTCTATGTGATTTGACCCCTCCCGGCCGCGACACTTCGCAAGATGAGTTGCGGCACGCGTTACAAAAATGCAATGCACTCGTACGGAGCGCGGTGTATGTCACATATTATAATTCGTCCGCGCATCTTTCTAACCTATACGGCAGCCTGCCCCTAAACTAAAAAGGCAATGTGCTGCTTATCACTGAAAACTTCTCTATAAGAGCTCCTTTAACGGCCAAATACTCCAGTGCAGCGTCCAAGCTTAAAAATATTTTTACCTCTTCATTCTCGTCATCCTCAATCAGATCCATGCGCGATACCTCAACCGCAAAAAAGTACGTACAGTAAACATCATCTTGTTTTTTTATAGCGTATTGAAAAAAAAGCTCCTCACCACAGATCGTGCGACGTTCTTCGTAGCCTCTGCGCTTACCCGCATTTAGCGCCTCAATGAGCTTGTTCATTTTTTAACCCGCGATATCAATACGAACCATTGTTCCGTCAGCGCGCTTAATGTTGACGTGTGGTAGTTCACCATGGCCAGTGCCTTTCGGGTCGTCATGACCGTAAACACGCCCGGCATCCTTATTAATTGGATAATCTTTTCTATAACGAGCTTTTCCATCTCTTTTCTTAAACTGGTCCATCTTATGTTTCTTTCTTATACCACCAGCATCTTGCGAGCCTATACCCCTGACTTTCTGGACATCAGGAAATGCTGCGTCCAACAACTCGTTAGCCTCGCTTTTGTCCTTAACCCTCACGACTGTTTTTTGAGGCCCGTTACGTAAGGCGTCCACTTTCTTTGGACAGGCTGCCAGACCCAAGGGATCCAACCACGTAAAGGGATTAGGCGAGTAGGCGTAAGTATTCACGCCCCCCATCAACCCAATCGGATCCGGCGTCGTAAACCGCCCCACATCCGGATCATAAAACCTAAACGTGTTGTAGTGCAGCCCGGTCTCCCGGTCCAGGTACTGCCCCTGAAAGCGCAGGTTCTGTTCTTCGATAAAGTACGGCTTGCGCACCTCTTCGAGCGTGTTTCCCCACACACGGTATCGCGCATGCCACACGGTTTCCCCTTCGGTTTCGGTCAGTTGCTCAGGCAAACCGTTCAGGTCGTTGTGGTAGTAACGGATTTTTTGCTGGGGGCCGATCCCATCGACTCGCGCCAAGGGTTCGTAGCCTTCATCTTCATAGATGTAGAGGCTTGTCTGGGTATGTTTGTGCTCCTGCAACAAGCGCAAGCCGTCCCAATCAAAGCGGGTCTCTGCCAGCGTAAATCCGTGGCTGTCATGCTCGGTCTTGGCTATTCGCCGGCCGAGCGGGTCGTAGGTCATTTTCACGACCTGCTCCCGCCCATTTATCTGTCTGCAGACTTCGATCAGCCGGTGTTGAGCGTCGTACGCGAAGCGTTGCAGACCTCGCACGGTACTGCGCTTTTCGATCATTCGACCAAAACCGTCGTAACGGTAACGCTTATCCTGATAGGTCAGGAGCTTGTCGTGCCTGACCAGCCCACCCTGCCCTTGCGGGCCGTCCAGCAGGTTGGCGGCCGCGTCGTAGGCGAAGGTTTGCTGCTGACCTTGAACGTTGTCCTGGCTGGCGATAATCCGGCCGGTCGCGTCGTAATGCAGCAATTGGCGTCGGTGCCCGTCCAGGCGGCCGATCAGGTTGTCCGCCGGGTCGTACTCAAACGTTTTCTGTTGGGTTGGCGGCAACTGCCGGGGCTGGCCTGTAGGGCTGCATTTACGTGAACGCAATCGGCCGCAACGGTCGTACTCGCTACGGGTGATGAGCTGGCCTTGGGTGCGCAGGACTTCACGGTGCAGGCGGTCGCGTTCGAAGTCGCTGATAACGTGGCCGTCAAGGTTAAGCTGGTGCAGGTGGCCGCTGCCGTAGTGCAGGCGATTGAGCCAGCGGCCGTCGGGCAGTTGCGTCTGGATCAGGTTGCCAAGTTCGTCGTAGCGGTGGCTCAGGCTGCCGGCGGCACTGTGTTCGGTGAGCAGTTGGCCCAGTGGGTCGTAGGTGAAGGCTAGAGCCTGAGTGGTCTTATCGTTCGCGGTGAAAGTGACGGCGGTGAGTTGGTCGACTAAATCGTAGGCGTATTCGGTTCGCCCATCCTCCGTCTCTTTGGCCAACAGACGACCGACAGCGTTGCGTTCCAGGTAATGGACGATAGAAGCGTCGGCATTCGATGGCACATATTCGACGGCGGCAAGGTTATGCAGCGCGTCGTACGTATAACGCCGCGAGCTACCGCCGAGGTCTTGTTGCTGGGTAATACGGTCGCCCTGGTCCCAGGTAAAACGGTATTTTTCGCCGTTTTCGTTGGTCAGGGTTTGGAGTCGGCCGTAGGCGTCGTAGCAGAACTCGATCTGTCGGCCATGAGCATCGACCCGCTGGCGCATCTGCCCGCGCCGATCGTATTGATAGCGGGTGATATGGCCCGCTGCATCGGTATAGCCGATCAACTGGCCGCTGGGGTCGCGAATATACTGTTCGATGTGCCCGTAGGGCCTTTCGGTTTGCAGCATTCGCCCTTGGTGGTCATGTTGATAGCGCTGCCGTTCCCCCCACGCATCGATCACGACTTGCAGGTGGCCACGCCGATCGTACTCGAATCGCGTGGAGTAACCCGAGCAGTCGATCTGCTCGATCAACTGTCCGATTCCATTCCAGCGTAAGGTGCTGCCTTTGCCCGTGGCGTCGATGATTTCTATCACCTGGCCAAACGCATCATGACGGTACCGCGTGACGTGGCCGAGTGGATCGGTTTCGCTGGTGCAGTTGCCGCGCTGATCGTAGCAATACTGCCAGTGGTGTCCGGTGGCATCGGTCTCTACCAACGGTAGCGACCAGTGCTCCAGCCACGCGGTGGAATCGATACGGCCCAAAGGATCTCGGATGTTGGACAGGTTGCCGGAGGCGTCGTAGCCGAACGCCCACTGCCCGCCCTGAGGATCGGTGGCACCGAGCAACTGACGCTCGTCATTCCATTCAAATTGCCAGGTTTGGCCGAGATTATCGGTATACACGGTGATCTGGTACTGGGCATTCCAACGGCGCGTGCTGACGCGTTTCAGACCGTCGCTGATCCGCGTGACGCCTCGTGACAGGTCGTAGTCGAAGTGGTACGCGTCGCCTTCATCGGTCCAGTGCCTGATCACCCGCCATTCGTAATCATCCACGCAGGCCCATTGATAAAAACACCGCAGACCAGTGGGGAGTTGGTGTTCGACCATGCGCTGGCCACTGTCGTACGCAAAGCGGCGCTGCACATGCCCATCAACATCGCGCACTTCGGCCAGGTCGCCATGTGCGTCGTAGCCGTAGCTGGCGAGGGTTTCTCGGCTGTGATCCAGGTACAGGCGCTCAATACGCTCCACGCGGCCGGGCCATTGCAGGCTGTAGCCCAGTTCGATTCGCACATCGCTTAGGGGGTCGCGCAACTGACTCAGGCGGCCTTGATCGTCATAGTCGAGGACGACGCGATTGTCATTGCGATCTCCCAACTGGTTCAGCCGCAAGTGCAAGGGATTACCAGGCGTGGGCTCGAATAGCCGATAACGGCCGTCGACACTTTCAATCAGCAGGTGGCCGTCACGATGGCGTCTTACACTCAAGCCTTCGCCCGCGCTGAACACCGCGCCGCCCAATGCAATCGCGCCCATGTCGATCCGACGCGCTTGCTCATCGGTGTAGATCAGTTGCTCGCCGCCTTCGGGATGCGCGCCAATCTCGACGCTAACCTCGTAGCTCACACTCCAACCGCAGCCAAATAAGCCCTCGCGGCGTTCGTCCTGGCTGCTGTAGTAGCGTTGCCACACAATCGGCAACAGGCCTGGCAACGCGAAATCCAGATCATCGTTTCCATCAAGGATCTTCGCACCCGTGGCGCTGTGCACTGGGTTGGGCGACCCCGCGACCGCAGCGGTCAGCGCTCGGTCCACCTGACTGCTACCCCACGACACCAGCCCACCCACCGCCATGCACGGCAACTGGCTGAAGAACTTCGCGCCACCGCCTCGCAATGCCAGCAGCGCCGTCACGGCCAAGCCGACGCCCGGCGTCTTGCCGCTGTGAATCTCGCGGACCACCACCGGCGCGCCGCCGACGATCACATTCGATGAAACCTGGACGTTTCCGACCTTGGCTTCGCAGCTGCTTCTGTCCCCGCTGCGCACAGCGGGCTGGCCGTTGATGAATACTTTGCTGGAACCTTCGGCCAGGTACTGCTCCGGCATGGGCGGGTGTTTATTGCAGTCGACCGTATCGGCAGGACAAGGCACCGCACCCGTGGCCGGAGCAGCCACGGTCGGACGCCACAATTGAGAAAAGAAGCCTGCGGCGATATCCAGATAGGTCGGCTCAACGCCAGCCTCGGCCACCACAGGCAAAACTTTTCCGGCCGCACGCGCAGCTGGTTTGCCATTGATGAACACATCGGGCGAGCCACTGCGGATAAAGGCATCGGCTACCGGCGGGAACAGAGCATCGGCGACCGATTCACATAGTCGCGAAAGCCCCTTATCCGCGCCGGCCTTGCTCATCCCGACGCCGACGACCACCCCCACGACCGCGCCCAATATGACGCAACCGAGGCCGCCCGTCGCCACGGTTATCCCCGTCGCCACCACCACGGCCGCTGTTGCCAGGGCGGTCACGGCCACGTTGGCCGCAATCTCAAGCACCCCACCCAGCACGTCGGCGAGCATTGAGCTGTGCAACAGCGCATCACCCTCGCGGGCCGCCCACGGCGTATCAGTCATGTGCAACGATCCCTGTCCGAAAAGACCGAGATCAAATCACGCAGTGGCGTTATTGCTCAGGTGAGACTTTCCGAGTCGCTCGTAGGAAAGCTCTGGGGCACGGCACCTGATAAATGCAATAACCGAATAATAACAATCAATATAATTAATATATTTGATAATTAACTTATAACCAAAAAGAACTTCACAGCAAGTTCTTATGGGAATAACGTGAAGTCCTCACCGACCCCTTCTCCAGGCGGAGGTAACCGAACCCTTTCACGATCTGCCTGGAGCCTGCATCCCATGGTCTTTACCAACCCTTTCAAACACCTGCTCCTGAGCACCGCCCTGGCCCTTGGCCTCGCCACCACCGCCCACGCCGCCGACCTGCAACCACTGCGGGTGGCCAATCAAAAATCGACGATCAAGGCCCTGCTCGAAGCCTCCGGCGAAACCAAAGACGTGCCCTACACCATCCAGTGGTCGGAGTTCCCGTCCGCCTCGCCCCTCGGCGAAGCCCTGAATGCCGGCGCGGTGGATATCGGGGCCTTGGGCGACGCGCCCTATGTGTTCGCGCTGGGTGCCGGGGCGTCGCTCAAAGTGGTCAGCATCATCCACGCCGAAGGGCGCAATACCACCGCACTGCTGGTGCCCAAGGACTCGCCGATCAAGACGGCAGCCGACCTCAAGGGCAAGAAAATCGTCACCGGCCGCGGCTCCATCGGGCATTACCTGGCGATCAAGGCATTGGCGACTGCCGGTCTGACCAGCCAGGATGTGCAGTTCATCTTCCTGCTGCCTGCCGAATCGCGTCTGGTGCTGGACAACGGCACCGCTGACGCCTGGGCGACCTGGGACCCTTACACCACGGTGGTCACCTCCCAAAGCCAGGCGCGAATCATCGCCAGCGGCAACACGCTGCTGAGCAACCACCTGTATCTCGCGGCGACCAGCCAGGCCATCGCCGACAAACGCACACAACTCGACGACTTTGTCGCCCGTGTCGACCGCGCCTACGCCTGGGCCAATACGCACCCCGACGAATACGCCGCCGCCCAGACCAGAATCACCGGCCTGCCACTGGCGGTGCATGTGGCCGTGGCCAAGGAAACCCGCCTGAGCCCGGTGTTGATCGATGACAGCGTGATCAGTGGCCTGCAAGCCACCGCCGACACCTATCAAAAAGAAGGCCTGCTGACCAAACACATCGACGTGTCCCAGGGCTTCGACAAGAGCTTTAACGCCAAGCGTGCCCCCAACAACCAAGCCTCGCGCTGAAGGAGCAGAACATGAGCAAGCCACGTCATTTGAAATTGGGAGCAATGGTCCACGGTGTCGGTCACGGCTGGGGCGAATGGCGCCACCCGCAGGCCCTACCGAATGCCAGTACCGATTTCGGCTTCTACAAGCAGCAGACTGAACTGGCCGAAGCCGCCAGATTCGACTTCGTGTTCATCGCCGACAGCCTGCATATCCACGCCAAATCCAGCCCCCATTACCTCAACCGTTTCGAGCCGCTGACGATCCTTTCAGCCCTCGCGGCCCTGACCACCCATATCGGCCTGGTCGCCACGGTGACCGTCAGTTACACCGAGCCCTACCAAGTGGCGCGTCAGTTTGCGTCCCTGGACCATATCAGCGGCGGTCGCGCCGGCTGGAACGTGGTCACTTCGTGGCTGAGCGGCACCGCCGACAACTTCGGCAAGGCCGAGCATCCGCCGCATGCCGTGCGCTACCGCATCGCCAAGGAACACCTGAACGTGGTCAAGGGCCTGTGGGACTCCTGGGAGGACGATGCCTTTGCTTACAACAAGCAAAGCGGCGAGTTTTTCAGCCCGGACAAGCTGCATGCGCTGAACCACAAGGGCGAGTTTTTCTCGGTCAAGGGGCCGCTCAACATTGCGCGTTCACGCCAGGGCCAGCCGGCGATTTTCCAGGCCGGCACCTCGGAAGACGGGCGTAACTTCGCCGCCGAACATGCCGATGCGATCTTTGTGCATGTGGAAAGCATCGAAGAAGGCCTGGCCTACTCCCAGGACCTCAAGCGCCGGGCCAAAGGCTTTGGCCGCGATGCCGACAGCCTCTCGATCCTGCCGGGCATCCGCCCGATTGTCGGGCGCGATGCCGCCGAAGTGGAAAGCCGCTACCAGCAAGCCGTGGACCTGGTCACCGTGGAAGACGCCATCGTCGCCCTCGGTCGCCCGTTCAACGACCACGATTTCAGTCGATACCCGCTCGACGAGCCCTTCCCGGAACTCGGCGACCTGGGCTCCAACAGCCAGAAAGGCGGCTCCGACCGCATCAAGCAACTGGCCCGCGACGAGGGCTTGACCCTGCGCGAAGTGGCCCTGCGCTTCTCGCGGCCCAAGCGGGATTTTGTCGGCACCCCGGAGCAGGTCGCCGATGCGATCCAGACCTGGTTCGAGACCGGCGCCAGCGATGGCTTCATCGTCAACTCGGTGCTGCCGGATGGCTTGCAGTTCTTCACCGAGCTGGTGGTACCGGTGCTGCAACAGCGCGGGCTGTTCCGCACCGAGTACGGCGGCCACACCCTGCGCGATAACCTGGGCCTGGACGTGCCGGCCAACCGTTACAGCGTCGAGGTGGAAGAACCGCAAGAGGCGCTGGCATGAGCGAATCCCTCAACGGTCGCCTACGCTCCGTGGAAGTCGCCAACTTCGAAGCCCTGCTCGAACGCCTCACCACCGAGCTGGCCAGTACTGCGCCGCAGTACGACGACAGCGGCGCCTTCCCCCACGCCAACTTCCAACGATTGCAGGAACACGGCCTGGTCGCCCTCACCGTGCCCAAGGCCCTGGGCGGCGGCGGTGCCAGCCTGGCCCAGGCGCGCAAGGCGATCAGTGCGATTGCCAAGGGCGAGCCGTCCACTGCGCTGATCCTGGTGATGCAATACCTGCAACACACACGCCTGCAAGACAGCAAAACCTGGCCCCCGCATCTGCGTGTGAAAGTCGCCGAAGACGCGGTGCGCAACGGCGCGCTGATCAACGCCCTGCGCGTCGAGCCCGACCTCGGTACCCCGGCCCGTGGCGGCCTGCCGGCGACCACCGCCGTGCGCACCGCCGAAGGCTGGCGCATCAGCGGGCGCAAGCTCTACTCCACCGGCAGCCACGGCCTGAGCTGGTTCAGCGTGTGGGCGCGCAGTGATGACGCAGACCCGCTGGTGGGCGCGTGGCTGGTGCCCAAGGACAGCCCCGGCGTGACCATTATCGACACCTGGGATCACCTGGGCATGCGTGCCACCTGCAGCCACGAAGTGGTACTCGACAACGTGCTGGTGCCGCTGGACCACGCCGTCAGTGTCAGCCCCTGGAGCGCACCGCAGCCGGAGCTGGACGCCGACGGATTCCTGTGGATGGCGGTGTTGCTGTCGTCGGTGTACGACGCCGTGGCCCAGGCCGCGCGGGACTGGCTGGTGAATTGGCTGCAAGCGCGCCAGCCCTCCAACCTCGGCGCGGCGTTGTCGACCTTGCCGCGCTTCCAGGAAACCGTCGGGCATATCGACACCCTGCTGTTTGCCAACCGCAGCCTGCTCGACGCCGCCGCCGACGGCCACACCCCGGCGGCCAATGCCGCACAGTTGAAGTACCTGGTCACCAACAACGCCATCCGTGCGGTAGAGCTGGCCATCGAAGCCTCGGGCAACCCCGGCCTGTCACGCCACAGCCCCCTGCAACGGCACTACCGCGACGTGCTGTGCAGCCGCGTCCACACCCCGCAGAACGACGCCGTGCTGCAAGGTGTCGGCAAGGCCGTGTTCGCCCAACGTCAGAAGGAACGCACATGACTCAGGTGATTATCGCCAGCCAACTGGGCGAAGATTTCAATCAAGTGATCCGCGAACGCCTGGCGCCGCTGCACCCCGACGCCCAGGTGATCGACGTCCCCATCGGCGTCCCCAGCGACCTGCCGCCCCACGCGAACATCCTGCTGCTGCGCCCGATCAATGTGCGCGGCTACACCGCCCCGGACACCCCGCCCCCAGGCTGGCCGTACGCCGCGAAATGGGTGCACCTGGTGTCGTCGGGGATCGATTTCTACCCGCAGTGGCTGTTCAATGGCCCGCCGGTGACGACCTCCCGTGGCAGCGCCGCCGACAACCTCGCCGAGTTCGCCCTGGCGGCGATCTTTGCCGCGTCCAAGCACTTGCCGGACATCTGGGTGAAAGACTCACAGTGGAATTTCACCGCGCTGCGTCCACTCAAGGGCACCACTTTGGGCATCCTCGGCTTTGGTGCGATTGGTGAAAGCCTGGCGCAGAAGGCCCACGCATTGGGGATCAACGTGGTGGCGCTGCGCCAGAGCCCGACGCCGTTCGGGGTCGACGGGGTTGAAGCGGCAAGGGACATCCACGACCTGTTCGCCCGCGCCGACCACCTGGTGCTGGCGGCGCCGCTGACCGATGCGACGCGCAACATCGTCGACCGCGACGTGTTGGGCAGCGCCAAGCCGGGGCTGCATTTAATCAACATTGCGCGAGGTGGCCTGCTTGATCAGGAGGCGCTGCTGGAAGCACTGGACAACGGGCAGATCGGCCTGGCATCGCTGGACGTGACCGAGCCGGAACCGTTGCCGGATGGGCACCCGTTGTACAGCCATCCAAGGGTGAGGTTGTCGCCGCATACGTCGGCGATTTCGACCAACAGCCGCAATGAAATTGCCGATACGTTTTTGGCGAATCTGGAGCGCTACATTTCGGGTACCGAACTGGCAAATCTCGTTAACGCCTGACGCAGTTTAAAAATGTTGGTGTTATTTGATGCGGTAGTGGAACGTGTTGCGCACCGCCGGCACCGCAACAGCCTTGCCATCAACGATCCTTGGCTGATAGCGGAAGGTGTTCGCCGCCGTCAGTGACGGCCGCATGAACAACGGATGGCAGCCGTCCAGCACCCTGGGATTTTCCACGCGGCCCTGGGTGTTGACGCTGTACTCCAGGGTGCAATCGCCTTCGATGTTCTTGTCCAGGGCGCGCTCGGGGTAGTCCGGTGCTTCCTTGCTCAGGGGCTGGTATTGGCGGCTGTCAAAAGCCGGTGCCGCTGCTGGGGTGGGTGTTGCGACGCGGGCTTTTTCGGCGGCCTGGCGCTCCTGGGCCACGCGTTGCTGTTCCAGCTCGCGGTTGCGTTGCTCGCTCGCCAGGCGTTCCTGTTGGTGCTCGACCTTCTTTTCTTCGACACGTTTACGCGCCAAGGCGGCTTTCTCCAGCTTTTGTGCCTGGATTTGTGGGTCCACCGCAGGCTTGACCGGCGCCGGGACCACTACCGGCTCTGGCGGCGCGGGTGCAACGGCCACCGGTTCTGGCTCAGGCGCAGGCGCAGGCGGCAGCATGACCAACTGGGTGTGCATCACCCGAGGCGCCTCCACCAGCGGCTTTTGCGTCGACCAACCCACCATCAACGCCGCCAGCACGCCCGCGTGCAGCGCCACCGCCAGGCTGGCGGCGAGGCTGTTGCGCCACACGCCGGACGTATCCCTGGGTTCCATCGCAAGCTGTGGACTGTGCATGATCATCGCCGTCATTGCGGGGCCTCGGTCACCAACCCCAGGTTGCTCACACCGCCTTTTTGCAACACCGCCATGGCAGCGACCACACTGCCGTAGCCGGCATTGTCGTCGGCGCGGATATACACCTGGGTGTCACTGCGCGCCGCTACCACCTGCATGACCTTGGCGCCCATTTCGTCCAGGCTTACGGCGCTGTCGGTCTGGTGGCGGGTGTCGAGCTCGCCGCCGAGGTTCCAGTAGTAGCCGCCGTCGGCTTTTACCGACAGCGTCAGGATCTGCTGGCGGGTATCGGTGGCCAGCGCCTCGGCGGCGACCTTGGGCAGGTCGATCTTCACGCCCTGGGTCAGCATCGGCGCGGTCACCATGAAGATCACCAGCAGCACCAGCATCACGTCGATGTACGGCACCACGTTCATTTCGGCCTTGGGCCCGTGTTTGCGTTGCGGCCTGACTAACATGGGGATGCTCCTGTTCAGGCCGCCACGGCCAGGTTGATCGGGGCGCCGCGCAGGGTACGGTGCAGGCGCACTTGCAGTTCGTTGCCGAAGGCGTAGTAGCGAGTAAGCAAGGTCTGGCCGCGTGCGGCGAAGCGGTTGTAGGCGATCACCGCCGGGATGGCTGCAAACAGGCCGATGGCCGTGGCGATCAGCGCTTCGGCAATACCCGGCGCCACCGTCGACAGCGTGGCCTGTTGCACCTGGGACAAGCCGATAAAGGAATTCATGATCCCCCACACGGTGCCAAACAAACCGATATACGGGCTGACCGAACCCACGGTCGCGAGAAACTGCAGGCCCTTTTCCAACTCGATTTCCTGCTCGGTGATCGCCACCTGCAAGGCACGCTCAACCCCTTCGAGCACCGCCGGGTCATGGCTGTGCAAGTGCTGGTATTCCTGGACGCCGGCGATAAAGATCGGCGCAATCCCGCCCTCGCCTGCCTGCACGGTTTCGCGGTACAGCGGTTGTAAGTCGGGGGCCGCGCGAAAGCGCTGCACAAAGCCGTTCAACTGGCGCTCCAGGCGGCGCAGGACGCTGCCGCGTTGGATGATCAGGTACCAACTGAGCAGCGACGCCAGCAGTAAAGTGATCATGACCGCCTTGACCAACAGGCTGGCGTCACTGATAAGGCCCCAGATCGTCATATGTTCCATCGTCGCGTGCATGGTGATGTCCTATTCGATTAAAAAGTGATGACCGGGTGATGACGGTTCACGGCAACTTCAGCGCGCGGGTCACGTCGGCCCACGGCACGAATTTGAAGTTCTGGGTTTGCTCGGGCATGCGCTTGCGCCCGTCCTGCACCACCAGCATGCCTTGGCTCCACGGCCCGCCAAGGTTGATCGCGGTGACTTCCAGGCCATCGGTTTCAGAGGCGCCGTCAATGCCGGCGGCGGCATTCAGACCGACGCGAAACCCGCCGTGAATCGCGAATGGCGGCTCGGCATCCACCACCAGGTAGCTGTCGTTGCCTTGGCTGGAGATCACCAGGTAGTCGCGTTTGTCGCTCTGGTACAGCGCCAGGCCCTCGACGTCCGCGTGCAGTTGCGGGCCGACCTTGATCACGCTGGTGAGCGTGGCCGGTTGGTCAGCGCGGGCGTCCACCGCCCATACGCCCACGTCTTCTTCACCAATGAACAGGCGCTGGCGCTGGTCGTCGGCCACGCAGCCTTCTGGTTGGCTGTCGACCTTGAACTGGCGCACCAGCTCGCCCTGCACGCGACCATCCGGGGCACTCAGGCGGTATTGCAGGAAGGTGCCGTCCTTGCCGTTGGCGATGGCATAGATCTCGCCGCTGGCGGGCTGGTACAGGCAGATGCCGTAGATTTCCTTGAGCGGCGTGGGCACTTCACCGGCCTCGCGCAACTCGCCGCTCTGGCGGTCGATGCTGAACAGGCTGAGGCTGTTGTGATCACGATTGCTGGCGACGGCGAGGTCCACAGTCTGCGCACCCAGCTTGAAGTTGGGGCGCACATCGACGTTGTTCAGGCGCCCGACTGCCAGTTCCTGCAACAGCTTGCCGTCGAGGTCGTAAGCCAGCAGGCCCTGTTTTTTGTTGGTGCCGAGCACGCGGCTTTTCGACGGTTGCTCAGGGTGAATCCAGATCGCCGGGTCATCCGCCGCATCGCCCTGGCGGCCGACCGGGTCGGTTTGACGCACGGCGGCGACTTGCGGCAGCGCCGGCTCGGCTGCTACCGGTTTGGCCTGCCAGTTGAGTTTGCCCTGGTAGAGCTTGCCGCTGTCGTCGTCGCGTACCAGCAGTTGCTGGCCGTTGACGCTCAATTGCTCCGGTTCTTTCAAACCTGGCAGGCGCAGGCTCGATTGCTCGACCCAACGTTCGCCGGTCTGTTGGAACAGATGCAGCTGTGCGGTTTTCGGGTCCAACGCTACCAGGCCGCCCGGCACTAGTGCGATGGCGCCGGCTTCACGCTTCGGATCGTCGAACACGGCCACCGGCGTGCGTTTCACGTCTGCTTCCGGGTGAGCCGGGTAGGCCCACCAGCCGACATTTTCTTCATTCACCACCAACTGATTGGAAGCGTCATCGACCTGGCAGAACTGCGCCGACGGCGGCAACGGGATCCCGCGCACGCGCTGGGGTTCGGTCAGCAGTGTCGAGCCATTGCCCACCAGCCATTGCTCGCCCTTGCCCTCTTCGCCGACCAGAAACACAAACAGGTTGGCCGCCGAATCGCGGTACAGGCACAGGCCGTTCACCGGGTAATCGCGGGGCGGCAGGTACAGCGGCTTGCCCCAGGTCTTGCTGGCGGGATCGAGGTTGATCAACAGCGCTTGTTGCCGATCATTGTCGAGGCTGGCGACCAGGATTTGGGCACCGCCAGCGCGGGTATCGAGGCTGCTGAAGTTGCCTGTGAAGCGGGTCAGTTCAGCGCCTTTGGCGTCGAGCAGTTGCAGACCGTCGCGGGTGCTGGCGGCCAGGCGTTCGGCGCCAGTGGGCAGGAAGGCCACGGCTTCGGCGTTCAAGGACGGCGCCCAGGAGCTCAGGGCCAGATCGGTGGCGAATGCAGTGCCGCTGGTGACCAGGGCGATCAGCAGGTAGAGCTTGGAAATTCTCATGAACAAACAAAGTCCTTCGAAAACAATGGAGATCTAATGTGGGAGGGGCGGTGCGACGATTCGACTTGCCCCCGATGAGGGTGTGTCAGTTGATCAATCTTTCACTGATCCACCGCTATCGGGGGCAAGTCCCCTCCCACATTTGGAAAGTGGTTGGATTCAAAAGTGGGTGAACGTCAGGCCCACTTTGTAGGTCGGGCCGTACTCTTCGTACTGGCCGTTGTAGCTGCGGTGGCCGGTGTAGACGAAGTACGACTCGTCCGTGAGGTTCTGGGCCTCGAAGCTGACTTGCAGGTTCTTGGTCAGCGAGTAACGCGCACTGAAATCGACGAAGGTCTGCGCATCCACATGCAGGTCGTGGGCTTTGTCGTTGATCGAGGCCAACTCATAGAGGTAGGCCGACTTGTAGTTGGCCGACAGGCGCAGGCTGAGTTTGTCGTCTTCCCAGCCGAGCATCAGGTTGCCGACGGTGTCCGACTGATTGGGCAGGCTGATGTTGCGTTTGCGATTCGTGCCGCTGGCGGCGTCGAAGCCTTCGATATCCGCACTGGAACGGCTGAAGGTGCTGTTGGCACCGATCAGCAGACCGTTCCACGGCGCGGGCAGCCAGTCGAATTTCTGCGAATAGGCCAGTTCCAGGCCGTAGAGCTTGGCGCTGTCGCCGTTGGCATAGGTGTGGGCCTCGGAGAAGTTGGCCCAGGCGCCGGTGCCGGCCACGTCGGTGTTGTAGACGAAGTTCTTGATGTCTTTGTAGAACACGAACGCCGACACGGTACCGGCGCGGCCCATGAAGTGCTCGATACCCAGGTCCAGGTTGCTCGACTCCAGGGGCTTGAGGTTCGGGTTGCCGAAGGTGGCTTCGTCATCGTCGATCACAAAGCCCGGCGCCAGTTGGCCGAAGGTCGGGCGCACCACGGATTTGGTCCACGCCGCACGCACCTGGGTGTTCTTGTCGATCTGGTAGCGCGCATGCAGGCCCGGCAACCAGTGGTGGTACTGGCGCTTGGTCTCGGTGACAGTGAACACGCCATCGGTGGCGCCGGTGCCCTTGGCTTCGAACTCGGTGCCCTCGTAGCGCAGCCCGGCGATAAAGCGCCAGTCGTCGATATCGATGGTGTTCATCAGGTAGCCGGCGTTGATGTCTTCACGAATGGTGAAGTCGTTGACCCTGGATTCGGTCTCGTCATAGAAGTCCGCCGCGTTGAGGCTGCCGATCAACTGCTTGATGCTGCTGGCGCTGATGCCGGGGCCGTAGTTACCGAGGCGATAGTCGACGCTGCCCTTCTGGAACTGGGTCAGGTTGAGCTGGTCGGCGGAGTAGCCGAGGGTTTCGAAGTCCTTGTAGACCCAGGCCTCCAGATCGTTGTCCTTGTTACGGCGGCTGACCTTGCCGCCGAATTTGACCTGGGAGGCGTAGCCGCTCAGGTCGTAGTCGCGGGCCAGGTCCAGGCGCAGGTTTTTCTCGGTGTCCTTGGTGTTCTGTTTTTCCCAGTCGACCTTGTCGAGAGTGAAGTTGCTGGGGTCATAGAAGCCGGCACCGATGATCGGGCGTGGCTTGTCCTTGTCGTAGAAACCGCTGTTGGCAAAGTCGCCGCCGTCGAACGTGGCCCCGGCGATATGCGCCGGGCTGTCTTCGCTAGACTGGCTGTAGCCGGCCTGGCCGCTGAGGGTCCATAGGCCAAGCATGCGCTCGCCACCAAACACGTAGGACTGGATTTCCTGGGTTTCCTCCCGGTTCTTGAGTTTGCGCTTGGCTTCGGCATCGCCCAGTTCACCGGCGGCCTGGGGGTCGGCAAATTCGAGGCTGGTGGAGTTGCGGGTCTCGGTGTCCTTGTAGCGGCTGTAGAGGGTGCGCAGGTAGTAGCTGCTCAGATCATCGGGCTTGTAGTCGAAGTTCAGGCCACCGCCGGCGCGTTCGCGGCTGATGTCGTAGTCGCGCTGTTCAAACTCGTTGAGTTTGGCGCCGTCGGTGAAGTCCCAGGCGCCGCCGGTTTCGACGTTGTCCGAGCCGAAGTCGCGCTTCTGCCAGCTCAGGGCCGCAGCGACGCCGAAGTTGTCGATGCCGTCGCCGAGGCTGAAGCGATTGCTCGCGGCACCGGAAAATTTGGGGCTGGTCTGGCTCGTATTCTTGTCGTAGCTGGCTTCGGTGCTGCCGGTGTAGAACAGGCCTTTATGGTCGAAGGCCGACAGGCTTTGCACATCGACGGTGCCGCCGAGGGAGTTGGCGTCCATGTCCGGGGTGAGGGTCTTGATCACCGACAGCGATTGCACCAGTTCCGACGGCAATACATCGAGGGCCACGGCGCGGCGTGCGCTTTCCGGGGCGGGCACGAGGGTGCCGTTGATGGTTACGCTGTTGAGGTCCGGGCCAAGGCCACGCACGCTGACAAAACGGCCTTCGCCCTGGTCGCGCTCGACGCTGATACCGGGCAAACGCTGTACCGCTTCGGCGACGTTTTCATCCGGCAACTGGGCCACGCCATCGGCATGCACCACGCTCTTGATGCTGTCAGAGCTGCGCTGCTCTTTGAGCGCCTGATCAATGGCGGCGGCCTGGCCGACCACTTCAACGTGCTCGGTGGTGGTGGCCTCGGCCGCATTCAACCGTTCGCTGGCAATCGCCAGGGCCAAGGCGGTGAGCGTGAAGCTGACGAGCCCGGTGCGCTTGTACATGAAATCCTCCCCAAGAATCCGTTGGCGCCAGGCAAGTGGCCCGGCAACTGGGAGGGCAAGCTAGGGGTGGGGGATGACGGTTCTGTGACAGGGTTGGCGGCGGGGCCCGTAAACCGGGGGGTTTCACCGGGCTCTCGACTCGGAATGAGCTGAAATGACCTGTGGAGTTCAAATGTGGGAGGGGGCTTGCTGTGGTGAGGGGGCTTGCCCCGCGCTGGTCTGCGAAGCAGACCCAGAGGATCCTCAGTGAACCCGTCGGGGGGCAAGCCCCCTCACCACAGCAAGCCCCCTCCCACATTTTTCAATTTGCGGCGTAGGTGAGATGAGCTGATTCGACCCACCTCCACCGTCATCCAACGGTCACATCCATCTGCTGTGCTGGCGCCCATCGCTTATTTCCCCAAGGACTCGCGGCCATGTTTTCCGTGCTCAAACCCCACCGCTGGAAACTCGCCTTGCTGCTGATCGCCGCCAACCTCGGGCTGATCCTGCACCTGGCCTGTGGCGAATTGAAAAGCGTCAGCGAGTGGGTTTGGCTGGACATCATCGGCGAAGGCGGTTCCGCCCTGCTCGCCCTGGTGTGGCTGGGCCTGGTGCTCAAAAGCCGGCCCGCCGGGCGCGTCACCAATTACCTGGCGTTGGGGCTGTCGTGCATCTTTTTCTCGTGGTGGATCGACAGCCTTGACGAGTTCATCCGCCTGCCCGACAGCATCACCTGGGACCACTGGCTCGAATCCGGGCCGATGCCGGTGGGCATGATCCTGCTGACCATCGGCATCTACCATTGGCACCGCGAACAACTGGCAATCAGCGCGCAGATGGAAAAACGCGAACGGCTGTTCCGCGAACATCGCCTGTTCGACAAGCTCACGCCCCTGGCCGGTGCCGATTACCTCAAGCGCCAACTCGCCGACAGCCTGCAGGACAGCCGCGAACAGCAGCAACCGCTGTCGTTGCTGGCGTTGGACCTGGATCACTTCGCCGCCATCAACCAGGCCTATGGGCATGCCGAGGGCGACGCGGTGCTCCAGGCCCTCAGCCATCTGTTGTTGCTCAACCTGCGTCGTCAGGATTTGCTGTGTCGACTGGCCGGCGACCGCTTTGTGGTGCTGCTGCCCAATACCGGCGAACGCCAGGCCAAGGAACTTGCCCTGGAGTTGCAGCACGCCGTGCGTGGCCTCGCCCACAAGACCCGGCAACAGGGCGAACGCCTGCAATTGTGCGCGACGACGGCGGTGGTGATGGCCCTCGACGAGCCGCCCCAGGACCTGCTCAAGCGCCTGAACCTGGCGCTGGCCAGGGCCAAGCAGCCTCTCGCGAAAAGCGCCTGAGATGGCGGTAAAAACCAACTGGTATGAGGCCGACAGCCGCTTCATCCCAGGACACAACCAACCCGCCACGCTGATCGACCTGGCCCTGTCCCGTGACATCGACAGCCACCGATTGCTGCGCGGCACCGGGCTGTTCCACGAGGATATCCTCGCCGGCACGGCGCGCTTGAGCCCGCAACAATTCCTGGCGCTGATCGGTAACAGTCGCAAGCTACTGGATGCCGATGACAGCAGCTTTCTGTTCGGCCAACGCTTGCTGCCCGGCTATTACGGTGCGGCCAGCCATGCCTTGGGCCATGCCCAGAATCTGCATCAGGCGCTGGAGATCCTGATCCAGCAACAGGTGCTGCTCAGCCCCTTGGTCACCCTGCAACTGGAGCTGGATGAGCACCACGCCTACCTGTATTGGCTGGACAGTTGCGGGGCCGGCGAGCAGTGGCGGTTTTTGCTGGAGGCGAGCATGACGTCGCTGGTTGCCATGAGCCAATGGCTCAGCGGCGAGCGCTTGCCGTGGGTGTGCAGTTTCAGCCATGCCGAACCGCGGTATGTCGAACAGTATTGGGTGCACCTGGGCGAAGACACGCGCTTCGAGCGCCCACTGGACATGATGTGCATCCCCCGCGAGCACCTCACACGCGCCTGGCCGGGGGCTTCGGCCACCGCCGGCCAGGTTGCGCGCCGACAGGCCCGGGAACAGATCGAACAACTGGGATTTGCCGGCAGTTTTCTCGATTGCCTCTACGACTACCTGCGCGAGCAGGTGCGTCAGCCGCCGAGCCTGGAACAGGCGGCCCAGGCCTTTGCCATGAGCCCGGCGACCCTCAAGCGCAAGCTGCACAAACACGACACTGGCTTTCAGCAGCAAGTGGACCGGGTGCGCAAGCAGGTGGCGCTGCACCTGTACCAGGTCAAGGGCTACAGCAATGATGAAGTGGCGGCGTACCTGAACTTCAATGATGCGGCGAACTTTCGGCGCTCATTCAAGCGCTGGACCGGCAGTACGCCGAGCCTGATCCGCCAATTGTTCAACAGCCGCTAGCCAGGCGCTCGCGCAGGAACTCCACCAGCGCCTGCACCGGCCGTGAGCTTTGTCGATGCTGGGGATACACCGCCGACAGGGTCAGGGCTTCGGGGGCGAAGTCGTCGAGAATCGTGACCAGGCTACCGTCCTTCAAGGCGCCGCCGACGATAAAAGTCGGCAAGTAGGTGACGCCCAGGCCGGCAATGGCCGTGTCGCGTAACAGTTCACCGTTGTTGACCCGCATGCGGCCGCTGACGTTCAGCGCCTGCACTTTGCCCTTGAAACGCCATTGCACCTGGCGGCCGTGGCCGTAAGGCAGGCAGTCGTGTTGAGCCAGGTCGTCGGGTTGCACGGGAGTGCCGCGCAGGGCCAGGTAGTCGGGGCTGGCGCAATACACCCGCTGGATGCTGGCGATACGGCGGGCGATCAGAGTGGAATCTTCCAGGGTGCCGATCCGCAGCACCAGGTCGTAGCCTTCACCGATCAGGTCCACGGGGCGGTCACTGAGGTCGACTTCCACCGACACTTGGGGATGGCGCTGCAAGAACAACGGCAACAGGCAACCCAGGTGAGCCATGGCAAATGACAACGGCGCGCTGAGGCGAATGGTGCCACGTGGTTCGCTGTTCTGGCCGGCGATGCCCTGCTCCACTTGCTCGACTTCACCGAGCAGGCGCAAAGCGGATTCGTAGTAGCTCTGGCCGAGCGGCGTGACATCCAGCCGGCGCGTGGAGCGGTTGAGCAGACGCACGCCGAGGCGATCTTCCAGCTGGATCAGGCGGCGGCTGACGAACTGTTTGGACAGGCCCAGTTGTTCGGCGGCGGCGGTGAAGCTGCCGGATTCCATGACCTGACAGAACAGGCGCATGTCTTCGAAGGGGTTCATTGTCGCTTCTCGGTGGACGATGGGCTGATTTATAACTGGATGGTCGCAACACCACAAATCAAATGTGGGAGGGGGCTTGCCCCCGATAGCAGTGGATCAGTCAAAAATATTCAGACTGACACACCGCAATCGGGGGCAAGCCCCCTCCCACAAGGGATTACCTACAGGCTTGAGAGCAGGTTACTTGGTAGTGAATGCCGAGTAGCTGTTCATCAGGTTGCGATAGTTGGGGATACGCGGCGACAGCAGGTTGGCCAGGCCTTCCATGTCGTTGCGCCAGTCCACTTGCAGCTCGCAGGCCACGGAGAACCAGTTCACCAGCTGCGCACCGGCGGCAGTCATGCGTGCCCAGGCGGCCTGTTGCACGGTTTCGTTGAAGGTGCCGGAAGCATCGGTGACCACGAATACCTCGAAGCCTTCATCAAGGGCGCACAAGGTCGGGAACGCTACGCACACGTCCGTCACCACACCGGCAATGATGATCTGCTTGCGGCCGGTGGCCTTGACAGCCTTGACGAAGTCTTCATTGTCCCAGGCGTTGATCTGGCCTGGACGCGGGATGTACGGCGCGTCCGGGAACAGTTCTTTCAACTCAGGTACCAGCGGACCGTTGGGGCCGCTTTCAAAGCTGGTGGTGAGGATGGTCGGCAGGTTGAAGAACTTGGCCACGTCGGCCAGGGCCAGCACGTTGTTCTTGAATTCGTTGGGGGAGAAATCCTGGACCAGGGAGATCAGGCCCGTCTGGTGATCGACCAACAGGACAACGGCATCATCTTTGTTCAAGCGTTTGTAAGTCATGGGTTAACTCCTTCGGGGGTTTTAAAAGGCAAAACACGAGCAGCCAAACGCACCCCAGAAACCCTGGAAGTCGCTGACCGGCACACTGGAAAGACGGGCTTTTTCATGGCTGTGGGAATGCACGCCGCAAGGGCCGCTGCATTGGTGAACCTGGGCCTGGAGCGGTGAAGTCGGACGCCAGTGACCCGGCACCTTGACCACCGGCGACCAGTCCGGCAGCACCGGCACACGCGGCGGGGCGAAATCTTCGAAGTCGCCGGCGCCGTACACCACCTTGCCGCCGACTACGGTGAGCACCGACTCGATCCACTTGATGGCTTCTTCATCGACACTGAAAAAATCCGCCGACAGCGCGGCGACGTCCGCCAATTGGCCGACCTTGATCTGGCCTTTCTTGCCCTGCTCGGACGAGAACCAGGCGCTGCCGTGGGTGAACAGTTCCAGGGCAGTGAGACGCGGCAGGCCTTCGGCGTGCAGCTCCAGACCACCGACGGTGCGGCCGCTGACCATCCAGTACAGCGAAGTCCACGGGTTATAGCTGGACACCCGCGTGGCGTCAGTGCCCGCGCCTACCGGCACGCCTTCGGCAAGCATGCGCTTGATCGGTGGCGTGGCTTCGGCGGCCTTGGCGCCGTAGCGCTCGACAAAATACTCACCCTGGAACGCCATGCGGTCTTGGATCGCAATGCCGCCGCCCAGGGCGCGCACACGCTCGATGTTTTTCGGGGTGATGGTTTCGGCGTGGTCGAAGAACCACGGCAGGCCATTGAATGGGATGTCGCGGTTGACCTTTTCGAACACGTCGAGCATGCGCGAGATGGACTCGTCGTAGGTGGCATGCAGGCGGAACGGCCAGCGCTGCTCCACCAAGTGGCGCACCACCGGCTCAAGCTCCTGCTCCATGGTCAGCGGCAGGTCCGGACGCGGCTCCAGGAAGTCTTCGAAATCCGCCGCCGAGAACACCAGCATCTCGCCCGCGCCGTTGTGGCGCAGGAAGTCGTCGCCCTGGTGCAGGGTGACGCTGCCGGTCCAATGCTTGAAGTCGCTGAGTTCTTCCTTGGGCTTTTGGGTGAACAGGTTGTAGGCGATGCGCACCGTCAGCTGTTCATCCTTGGCCAGTTGCTCGATCACCGCGTAGTCATCGGGATAGTTCTGGAAGCCACCGCCGGCGTCGATCGCGCTGGTGAGACCGAGGCGATTGAGTTCACGCATGAACTGGCGCGTGGAGTTGACCTGGTATTCCAACGGCAGTTTCGGGCCTTTGGCCAGGGTCGAATACAGAATCATCGCGTTGGGCCGCGCCACCAGCATGCCGGTGGGGTTGCCGTGGCTGTCGCGTACGATCTCGCCGCCCGGCGGGTTCGGCGTGTCCTTGGTGTAGCCGGCCACGCGCAGGGCGGCGCGGTTAAGCAAGGCGCGGTCGTACAGGTGCAGTACAAACACCGGGGTGTCCGGCGCAGCCTGGTTGAGCTCTTCCAGGGTTGGCATGCGTTTTTCGGCGAACTGGAATTCGTTCCAGCCACCCACCACGCGCACCCATTGCGGCGTCGGCGTGCGGTCGGCCTGGTCCTTGAGCATGCGCAGGGCATCGGCCAGGGACGGCACGCCTTCCCAGCGCAGTTCGAGGTTGTAGTTCAGCCCGCCACGGATCAGGTGCAGGTGCGAGTCGTTAAGGCCGGGAATCACGGTGCGGCCCTTGAGGTCGATGACCTGGGTACCGCTGCCACGCAGGGCCATGGCTTCACCGTCGGTGCCAACGGCGACGAACCGGCCCTGATGGATGGCGACGGCGGTTGCGCGTGGGTTTTCGCGGTCCACAGTGTGGAACTGGCCATTGAACAGAATCAGATCGGCGTTCATAGGGTTTCCTTTACAGAGGCTTCAAGCCAGGGGGCGAACAGGCGGGTGGCCGCCGGCATCAGCAGGTACACCACCAGCAGCACGATGGTCAGGGTGACCAGGAACGTGGCGACCACATAGTTGGAGAGGAACGGGTGCAGGCGCAGGATCGGACCCCACACGATGGGTACCAGCAGGGTCAGCGGCAGAATCACAAACAGGGTGACCACTGCCTGTTTCCAGCGCGGCGGCTTGGCGGCGCTGTCGGCCAGGGGCGCGAACCAGAATTCGTTGACCGCACCGATCTCGGTCTTGTCGCCGTCGGCCAGCATCGGCGCGGCTTCGGCGATCAGGGCCTTGCGCTCGGGAGAGTCGAGCCAGGTTTCCAGGTCATCGGTGGAGCGGTAGCGCAAAACGCAGGTGAACAGCGCCAGGTTGTTCTGTTTGCTGCGTACCACGTCGACACCCAAGTGCCCCGGGCGCTCGCCGGCGATGCGCACGATGCGGCGCAGCCAGGCTTCGTAATCGGCTTCCTGGCCTTGCTTGATCAGGTGTTTGACGACCAGGGTGACGACTTCGTCGGGCCCCGTCTGTGGTGCTGGGTCCATGGTGTGCCCCTCTGCCTTGAAATGTCAGCGATGAGGGGAGTGTGCCGGGGACAGGGGACGGAAAATTGGATGTACGTGCTGTTTAGGTCACCAGCATTCTTTCAACATGCGCAACTCCAGGTGCTGCAACAGCATGATGGTCTTGCCGTCGGCTATCTCGCCGCTCTGCACCATTGCCAGGGCCCGTTCGAAGCCCAGCTCCAGCACCTCGATGTCCTCGCCCTCCTCTTCCAGGCCACCGCCGCCACTCACGCGATCTCCTGGCTGGTATTCACCGATGAAAAAGTGAATCCGCTCGGTGACCGAGCCAGGGCTCATGAACGCCGCATAGACCTTCTCCACCTGCCCGACGCGGTAGCCGGTCTCTTCCTCGGCTTCCAGGCGGATGCGCTCTTCGGGGCTGGCATTGTCCAGCAGCCCCGCCGCCGCTTCGATCAGGTAACCGTGGTAGCCATTGACGAAGGTGGGCATGCGGAATTGGCGAATCAGCAACACGCTACGTTGCACGCGGTTGTACAGCAGGATGGTCGCGCCATTGCCACGGTCGTAGACCTCGCGGGTCTGGGCTTGCCAACTGCCGTCCCGGCGGCGCAGGTCGAAGCTGTATTTTTTCAGCAGGTACCAGTTGTCCGAGAGAGTCTCTTCGGCGGTGATGCGCACGGGGCTGTTGTCCATGGTCGGTCCTTGGCTCAAAGAAGGAAGC
The DNA here is from genome assembly GCF_023701505.1 of Pseudomonas sp. SR18. Taxonomy (NCBI): domain Bacteria; kingdom Pseudomonadati; phylum Pseudomonadota; class Gammaproteobacteria; order Pseudomonadales; family Pseudomonadaceae; genus Pseudomonas; species Pseudomonas sp. SR18. Next base: position 207,486 of record NZ_JAMQAU010000009.1, read on the forward strand.
CATTGTCAGCGCTGCAACACTTTGCAAGCAATCGTTATGCGCGGCCGTCGAATTAATGCCTGCTTGTGCAGGCCATCTGTTAAAAACGCTGCTTCACCTTTGCCCTGGAACCTTCATGCCCTCTCGTTTTATGTCGCGCCTGAGCCTGCGCTGGTTGCCCATGCTGTGCATGGCGCTGTTGATCATTGGCCTGCCGGTGGGCTGCAGCGTGCTGCAACACAAGGAGCGCGAGCTGGTGTTTCGCATCGAGCCGGGTACCGCCAGTTGGTACAGCGGCTTGCCCAAGGCGGTGCAGGAATTCGAACTCAAGCCCGCCAGCTTCAAGTCCGGGCAAAACATTCATGGCTGGTGGTACCCGGCGGACAAAAAGGACGCGCCCGCGATCCTCTACCTGCACGGCGTGCGCTGGAACCTCACCGGGCAGTTGTTTCGCATCGAGCAATTACATGCACTCGGTTATTCAGTGCTGGCCATCGACTATCGCGGCTTTGGCCAAAGCCACGGCGAGCTGCCGTCGGAAACCACGGTGTACGAAGATGCACGCATCGCCTGGGAGCGCTTCCAGGTGCTGCAACCTGACCCGAGCAAGCGCCTGATCTACGGGCATTCCCTCGGGGGCGCGGTCGCCATCGACCTGGCCGCCGAGCTGGGCAAGCAAACGCCGCTGCCGGTGCGCGGCCTGGTGATCGAGTCCACCTTCACCTCCCTCGCGGACGTCGCCACGGCGGTGGCCAACACGTCATTGCCGGTGCGCTGGTTGCTGTCGCAGAAGTTTGATTCCATCGACAAGATCGCCGACATCCATATGCCATTGCTGGTGGTGCATGGCCTGGACGACCGCTACGTGCCGCCGCGCTTCAGCCAGCAACTGTTTGAAGCCGCCCAGGAGCCCAAGCGGCTGTTGTTGGTGCCGGGCGCCAGCCATAACAACAGCATGAGCCTGGCCGGTCGCAGTTATCGCCAGGCACTCGACAACCTGATGCAGGCCAGGATGCCACCCCGGGTTGTCACGCACTCCACAGGGCGCGACGGCGACTCATAAAAGCGCTTTTCGGCACTGGGTTGGCGCTTGGCTGTCAAGCGTCAACCCTGCCCATACTGGGCCTCGCTGAAAGTTGATCAAATATTGACCGTGGGCCAAATCGCCATACCCGCTGGGGTCTTGCAAAGTTATCCACAGAGATACCCACGGTTTTCGTGGACAACTCTTTTCGTATTTTTACGATTTATTTGCTCAGGCAATGGGTTCTGAAAAGGTCCCCGCCAGCAAAATCCCACGGTTCACATCGCGTATAACGTTATAGCCACACAGCGCCATCGACACGTCCAATTCACGGGCAATGAGTCAAGTGCCTTGGTATTGCGTTTATAGGGGCGGGCGATTAATCTCGCAAAAACCCGCAGAAAAGCGCACAAACATGCACGACGTCCATCACCCTATCGACTTGCCTTCCCTGCGCAAGCAGAAAATCCTGTTGCTGCTGGAACGTGACGGCAAAGTCACCGCCTCGGAACTGGTGGAGCACTTTGCCGTGTCCCAGGACACCATCCGCCGCGACCTCGGCGAACTGGCTGCCGCCGGCCTGCTGCAGCGCGTGCACGGCGGCGCCCTGCCCCGGCCCAAAGACACAGGCAAAGATTTTTTCACGCGGGTCGGCGAGACCAATGATGCCAAGCGCCAACTCGCGCAATGGGCGGCTGGCCGAGTGGAAGACGGCCAGATTGTGCTGTTCGACTCCGGCTCGACCACGCTACAGATCGCCCAGTCATTGCCGCGGGCGATCCACCTGACGGCGGTCACGGCGTCGCCGATGATCGCCATCGCCTTGGCCGATCATCCCCATGTAAAAGTGATTCTGGCCGGCGGCCAACTCAACCCGGCCACGCTGTCTACCGGTGGGCACGAGGCCGTGCGCCTGATCCAGAGCATCAAGGCCGACCTGTTGTTCACCGGCGTATGCGCGCTGCATCCGCAGGCGGGCATCAGTTCGGTGCATTTTGATGAAGTGGTGGTCAAGCAAGCCTTGCTCGACAGCGCTTCCCAGGTTGTCGCCGTGACCATGGCGGACAAACTCGGTGCGGTGGAGCCGTTCGTAGTGGCGCCCTGCAGTCGGATTCACACGTTGATTACCGAATGGCACGTGCCAAATATGGAGGCGTATGAGCAGTTAGGGTTGGAGGTGTTGCGGGTTGAGGTCGAGTAGGTACAGGGCGTCAGCGACGGCATGGCCGCTGGCGGTGTTGTCGAAAATGCACCAGGTTGGAATGCCGTCCGCGACCGACCGGTCAAGGTGTCGCGCGAACTCGCGTAAACGCGCCGGACCATAGGCACTGTGATAAATGCGCGGTGACCCATGCAATCGCCAATAGCGCACGCCTTGCCAGCCCGCGCAGGTGGGCGTGGCGTCGATCACAGGTGGGTCGACGGCCACTCGCCCGATGTGCAAATCCTGCAACATCGCCTCGGCCGCCAGCCAACTGGCGTGGCGCGGTTCAAGCACCACATTGCCGGCAAAACATCGGCGAACAGCCATGAAAAAGGCGCTGGCACTGGAGGGCTCATAGCTCAATGAGGGAGGCAGTTGCACCAGCAGGCAGCCGAGGCGTTCCCCCAATGGCGCGCATTGTTCGAGAAATTCCTCCAGCGCCGTTTCACACTGGCGCAGGCGCAACTCGTGGGTAATGCGCTTGGGCATCTTCAGCGAAAAACGAAACCCAGACGGCACGGACTCGCCCCAACGTGCATAGGTTTTCGGCAGGTGCGGGCGATAGAACGAGCTGTTGATCTCCACCGCGTTAAAGCGTGAGGCGTAACGCTGCAGATGCGTGCCCTCATCACTGAACGCCGGCCAGTGCTCACGCGGCAAGCTCCAACCGGCACAACCGACGTACAACGATGCCGTCAAAACAGCACCGCCGCCGCGTCGCGCATGAAAATCTCGATAGTCTTGGGGCCTACGCCATCGAACTCGGCCAAGCGTTTTTCAAACGCCTGACGGTCGGCGCTGGCGCGGCGGATGTGGGTGATCTTGCCGGCATACTCGGCGTTCAGTTTCGCGCTGAGGTCCAGCAGGCGCTGCGCAGTGGATTCGTCGTAGCGAACGTAATGGGCACGCCCCAGCATTGCCACCAACTCCCGCGACGTACAGTGCTGCAACTTGCGCGCGGTGTCGCGCCCCTGCTCTTCCACAATCTCCCTGTAGGCCTGTGCCGCGATGGGAGCCTGGATGCGCTTGCCCATCAGGAAACTGGCGATAAACCACTTGAACAAGCCGCTGTCGTCGTCAGGCTTGAGTTCGATCCCCAATTCAGAGGCGGTAATGGCGCGTGCCATGATTATTGACCCGGTTTGCGCTCAGCCTTGACGGCTGGGTCTGCGCATGTGCGGACATCTTGCGAACTGAGACGGTCGAGAGTTTTACGAGCGGCCACGGTATCTCTCCAGGCAATGGTGGGAGTACGAAAAGTCGCCTCCTTTGTGAAGCAGAGCCCTGGGTGTTTTGATAGTTCAAGGAAATTGCCGCGCAGAAATCGACGCAAAAAAATTTAAACCTTTCACCCAGGCGCGCCCTCAACAGTCAGGTATCTGCAACGTTGAAAGGGCCAGGAATCCACCGGCCACAACCCTTCTACTCAGGAGACAATCGACCATGAGCGCGCAACTCAACGGCAAGAAAATCCTCATCATCACCTCCAACACCGGCATCGAGCGCGACGAGTTGCTCAAGCCTCTGGATGCGCTGCGCGGTTTTGGCGCGACGGTGACCCATGCTTCCAGCAAGGGTGGCACCACCCAGACGTTTGTCGGCGATACCGAAAAGGACAGGACCGTGGAATCCGACGTGCAACTGTCGGATGTCCAGAGCAGTGATTTTGATGCGCTGGTGATCCCTGGCGGCACCGTCAACGCCGACACCCTGCGCCAGGACGCAGCGGCGCTGCGCTTGATCAAGAGCTTCGCCGACGCCGGCAAGACCATAGCGGCCATCTGTCACGGGCCCTGGACGCTGATCGACGCGGGCGTGATCAAAGGCAAGACCCTGACCTCCTATAAAAGCGTACGCATCGACCTGGAAAACGCCGGCGCCGCCGGTTGGGTCGACGCCGAGGTCAAGCAATGCAACGCCAATGGCTGGACCTTGATCACCTCCCGGACCCCGGACGATCTGCCGGCGTTCAATGAAGCAATTGCCACGGCGCTGGCCGGCTGATAATCGTCGTCTGAACGTAAACAGGCGCCCCGCGGGGCGCCTGTTTGCTGATCGCTTAAAGCATCAGCTCTTGCGGTGTTCCGGCATCTCGCGCTTGGGTCCGAACATCGCCCACGCAATCAGGCCCAACAACGGCACAAAGATCAGAATGACCAGCCACAACCCCTTGGTCTCCCAGCCACTGGTGCTGCGTAATACGACATTGATCGCCCACAGTTCCAAGAGCAGCAGAATCACCGCCAAACCGATCCAGACATAATGCATTTCCATGATTCACCTCCTGAGGTCTATGGGTTAGGTCAAGCATTCGCGCCAAGGGTTCCATCGGAATTACGCCAGTGCGCTCTCGCCCAGTAATTGCGGCACATGCCGAGTCGTCAGCATCTATCCGTCGCGTGCGAGGGAGGCGGGTTTAATGCAATCCGGTTAGCGGCCGACCATGCAAGCTGCACGACAGAGGCTTTTCAAAGTCGATCTCAACCTGTTGATTCAAATGACTTTTGACCTATCGTCGAGGATGGTCTGAGTTATGCAATTTCCTACCAGACGAAGCGCGCACTTCGACGCGCCCGAATCCTGTCTGTGAGGTTTCATCATGAATGCCATCGACCTGCTTAAAGCCGACCATGAACGTGTCAAAGCGCTGTTGACCCAACTGAGTGAGTCCACCGAACGCGGGGTTAAAAAACGTACCGAGCTGTTGGCTAAACTCGAAATGGAAATCAGCCTGCACACCCGGCTTGAGGAAGAGATTCTGTACCCGGCCTTTCGTAAAGCCGGCGGCAAGGAGCAGGACATCATGTACCACGAAGCCAAGGAAGAGCATCGCACCGTCGACTCCCTGGTGCTGCCTGACTTGAAGCAGACGGAGCCGTCCACCACCGAGTTTTCCGGTCGGGTGAAGGTGGTCAAGGAACTGCTGGAACATCACATCGAAGAAGAGGAAACCGAGATGTTTCCTCAGGCGAAAAAACTGCTGGGCAAGGCCCTGCTGGAAGAGCTGGGTGCACAAATGCAAGCCATGAAGGCCGCGCACAAGAAGGCGACGGCAGGCAAGCCAATGGCTGCGTAATGCACCGGTCGGCCCGTGGACACGTCCACGGCTGTGTTCGATGAATCAAGAGGATTGAATCATGACGAATAGACAAGGGATCGTGCTTGCACTCTGCCTGGCAGCCCTGTCAGGCCAGCCCGCAATGGCCGCATTTGGCGACAACCCGACGCCGGCCGCCACGGCTGTTGCAAACGACGGCGCTGCGGGGTCTGCACTGCCGCCCGGCACTTACCCGAGCAGCCCGGCTGACAGTGGCAAACAGAGCAAGGACACCGTCAAACAGCCGGACAAAACCACCAAGCCCACTCCGGACGCTAAAGACAAAGACCGGCAGCAACCACCACGCATAGGCAGCTGACGTGACCGGCAGCGACTGATTAGAGGCCAGCGCATTGAGCACGCGCCTTGATGGCGATCAAGGCACGGCCAACCAAGCGCTGAAGTCACCTTGTGCGGTCATTGGGCACCAGGCGAAATCCCACGGCGCGGGTGGCAAGGCTGGCTGTACAGCTTCGAAGGGCACCGCGCGCTTGCAATCGAACACCGTCATGGCTTGCCAGGCCAGGACCACGCCCTGGGCCTGGCTGATGTCAGTGTTGACCCAACACGCTGCGGCCGCTGCCATGAACGCTTCGATGGGTTCATCGTCGATTTGCATGCGATACGGCGAGCCGAGCAACCAGCGACACACATTCAGGTGGTAGGTCCAATCCTGCGCGGGCTGGTTGCGATAGGCCCAGGTCATGAAGCTGCGGAACAGGTTCAGACCCTCGGGCGGGTCGAGTTTGAGCAGCGCCGGGCAGATATCAAACAGGGTGTGCCAGTAAGGCAAAAGGCGTGCATCCAGGTGCACGAAACAGCGGGAGTTGCTCGGGTATTCAGCCCGCGCCGGTTCCGCGCGCAGGCGACGGGACGCCTTGCTGACCAGGCGACTGGCGCCTGCAGGCAATTGATGGTTCATGAAACGCACTCACAGTCGTGACGATCGAACGCCTCCTGGTCACAGGAAGCCCAAGGCACACGTCAGAATGCGGGGGAAGCGCGGGGGTTGGCCGAGGGCCAGGCATGGCGCGGCGGCGCCTTGTTGCGCCGTTCGTGGGCCGGGCGCGGCGGTTGCCCAAGCCCCAGCAGCCAGGCCAGACCGATCAGGAACACCAGGGCGACGGTCAACGCGGCGCACACTGGGCAGGCAAAGTAGTTCGAGATGTTGCTGGAAGCCGGGCTGTCCAACCCTTTGTCGGAAAGTGGCGCCTGCTTGCCGTCCAACGAACAGAACGCGCCGCCGATCCCGTTGAGCTGTTGGCCCATCATCTGGCCATGGCCCAAACCGCACGCGAACAGGTTCATCAGCACGCAGAAGTACAGGGTCCAGACGATCAGCGAACGGTCGGAGTGGCTCGATTTCATGGCGGCGACTCTAACACCGAAGGCGCAAAGGGATGAAATACCGCGGCCCCTGTGGCAGAACGTCGCAGATTACGTGCCATCGCCAGGGTTGGTAGACTTGGCGCCCTCCTCGTTTACTCCTTTTCAAAGCCTGATGTGTAGATCCAGAGCAATGCAGGCGTTTCACAGGATGCACAGTTGATGAGTACGTTATTCACCCGCCGCAAGGTCCTGACCAGCATGGGCCTGTTGGGTCTGGGCCTGCTGACCGGTTGTGACAACAGCCCCAGGTTGAACTTCAAGTACGGCAAGGACTTGAGCGACAAGATCATGGGCCGCACCTTCAAGCTCAAGAACACCGAGGGCGACACTGTCACCCTCAGTTCCTACCGTGGCCTGATGCCAGTGGTGTTCTTTGGCTTTACCCAATGCCCGGCCGTGTGCCCGACCACCCTCGCCCGTGCCGCCCAGGCCAAGAAGCTGATGGGCCGCGACGGCGAGATCATGCAGGTGATCTTTATCACCCTCGACCCGGAACGCGACACGCCAGAGATTCTCGACAAGTACGTCAAGGCCTTCGACCCGAGCTTCGAAGCGCTGTACGGCACCCCGGAAGAAATCGCCGTGGCCGCCAAGGAATTCGGGATCTTTTATGAAAAGATCCCCGCCGGCGACACCTACACCCTGTCCCACACGGCCACCAGTTTTGTCTTCGACACGCGCGGCAACCTGCGCCTGGGCCTGCAGGCATCCCTTACCGCAAAAGAGTGCGCAGAAGACCTGCTCACCGTCATGGAGGTCTGCTAATGACTGCCGTTCAACACCTCAAGCGCTTCACCTTCGGCCTCGCCCTGCTGGGTTTCGCCGCCCACGCCAGCGCCCAGGTGCAAGTAACCGACGCCTGGGTGCGCGCCTCGGTGCCGGGCCAGCCGTCCAGCGGCGCGTTCATGACCATCACCGCCGACACCGACAGCAAGTTGCTGCGCGTCGCATCGCCGGTGGCCAAGGACGTACAGATCCATGAAATGAGCATGAAAGACGACGTCATGCGCATGGGCCCGGTGGACGCCGTAGCCTTGCCCGCAGGCGTGGCCGTCAAGCTCGATCCGAACGGTTACCACGTGATGCTGATGGGCCTGACCGGGCAGATCAAGGAAGGCGACCAAGTGCCGCTGACCCTGACGGTGCAGGACGCCAAGGGCGAGAAGCGCACCGTTGAGGTCGAGGCCAAGGCCCGTGGGCTGGATGGCATGGACCATAGCAAGATGCATTGATGCACTGAATTTTTGCGATTGTTCCTCTGCCTGTGGCGAGGGAGCTTGCCACAAAGGTCACCCGTTCAATCCACAATAAACAGCTTCGCCCCGACGCTCGTCGATGAGCGATGCGCTTCCATGTCATTGCCCACCTGGTAACTCATCCCGGCCGTCAGCGTGAACTGACGGCCGTCTTCCAACTCCGTGTGCAACTCGCCTTCCAAACACAACAGCACGTGCCCGCGCTTGCACCAGTGATCGGCGAGGTAGCCGGGGGTGTATTGCACCATGCGCACGCGGGTGGTGCCGAAATGGCAGGTGCGCCACAGGGCATTGCCGGTAACGCCGGGATAGACGACGGGTTCGAGCGTGGCCCAGTCGGTGGTGCCAAAGGGGACAGCAGTAAGGTCCATGGGAAGCCCGTTCGTGAGTGGTCGTGGTGCGAGGCTATCGGCCAACAGAGGTGGGCGATAGACACAGATCCCATGGTTTTGCGAGATACAGCTGACGGCGCTTGTTATCCTGCCAGCCTTGTCTTCCTGGATGCGCGCTGATGCAGATCGACCCTGCTTACCTCCTGCTTGAAACCGAGCACTGGCGGCTCAACCATCACCTGGCTTCCAAACTGCCGGGGTACCTGATGCTGGGCGCCAAAGCGCCTATCCATTCCCTGGCGGACATGTCGCAAGCCGCACTGGCCGAACTCGGCGGGCTGCTCGCCATGACCCAGCGAGTCATGGAAGCGCAACTCAAACCCAAGTGGCTGTACATCAGCCGTTATGGGCATATGCCAGGGTTCCCGCTGCACTTTCATTTCATCCCGGTGTATGACTGGGTGGAAGAGGCGTTCTGGCGGGACGAGCGGTACCGCGTGCTGCAAGACTTCGCCGCGCCAGGCATTGCGCAGGCGCAGACTGACGGCGCCGAGCTGACGCTGTTTGTATGGCGCGAATTTGGAGAGAGCCAGAGGCCTCCGGCGGTTCGGGGGGATTCGGTTGGCGTGGTTATCGAGCGGCTGCGTGCGGCGTTCTTTAGCCGATGAGGGGCAAGGACAATGTCGAGCGTCTTTTGCCTGCACCAGCGCTATCGCGAGCAAGCCCGCTCCCACATCGAGCAGCGGTGTTTATTCAATCCGCTTCTTCATCGGGATACACGCCAACTCCAGCCCCGACGGCGAATGGTAGATTGCCTGCTGCTCGCCCTCATACCCGCACGCCCGATAGAAACTCGCTGCATTCAGCGTGGCATCCAGCACTACTTCGCCTAACGCCAGTTCCCGCGCCAGCGCCTCAAGATGATCCAGCAATGCCTTGCCGTACCCGCGCCCAGTGAACTGAGGCAGTACAAACAGTGCGCCCACTTCATTGTTGTCGAGGTCGAGCATGCCGGTGGCGACCGGTTTATCGTTTACCCAGCCAAGGTAAAACGGTTTGTCCATTAACCTGTTGTAACCATCGTCGGCACTGCCGCGGGTCCAGAGTGCCATTTGTTCTGCGGTGTAGGCGCCGATGCATTGGCTGCGGATGGCTTCGCGGCGGATGTCAAAAGCGACGTTGGCGTCTTCGCGGGTGGCGCGTTTTATTTCCAGCATTGGGTCCTTCCTTTATGCGGGCGGGTTACCTCGCGGCCTGGTCGGTGCCTTGGGGCAGCGCGTGGGAGTTTATATTAACGCGATCCGGAGGCTGGATGCTGGGGCACGCCCACTCGCCACAAGAGCCCGTGTCACTCGGGGAGTTTGTATCTATCATGTGGCCCTTCACCCAATACCCAGGAACCCGCATGCCCGCCCACACCTTCCGCAACGCCCTGCCCGCCGACGCCGCACGTTGCTATGAAATCGAAATCACTGCCTACGAAGGCGACGAAGCCGCGACCCTGGAGAAGATCGCCACGCGCATTGCACAGTACCCGCAAGGCTTTTTGATCCTTGAAGCCGATGACCACGTGGTGGGGTTTATCAACTGTGGCTGCGCCCATGACGTGGTGATGTCGGACGAGGCATTCAAGGAGTTGGTGGGGCATGCGCCCGAGGCGCCGAATGTGGTGATCATGTCCGTCGTGGTCGATCCGGCGCATCAAGGCAAAGGCTATTCCACGGTATTGATGAAAGAGTTTGTGCGGCGCATGAAGGCGCTGGGCAAGCAGACGATTCACCTGATGTGCAAGGAGCAGCATGTAGCGTTGTACGAGCGCATGGGCTACACCTACGTTCGACCTTCGCCCTCGGATCATGGTGGGATGGCGTGGCATGAAATGGTGGTGTCGCTCTGACAAATCGAGGTTTTGTGATGACCGCAGCGCTTATTGAAATCAGTGACCAACCCAACCCTGACGCCGAGCGCATTCTTGGCAGCGGTCTGGCCGCGTTCAACGAATACGCCACGGGCTACCACGACCGGCGGCCTCTGACGGCACTCGTCAGAGACCCGCACACCGAGGAAATTCTGGGAGGCATTACCGGCAGAACGTCCTTTGGCATGGCCTTCCTCGACCTGTTCCACTTACCCGACGCGCTACGCAGCACAGGCCTGGGCAGCCAGCTACTGCGAGCCTTCGAAGACGAAGCCCGACGCCGGGGTTGCCTGAATGCCGTGCTGTACACCATCAGCTTTCAGGCGCCAGGCTTTTACGAGAAAAATGGGTGGGTGCGGTTTGGGGAAATACCCTGCGCGCCGGAAGGCAGCAGCCGCGTATTTCTGACTAAGCAGCTGTAACTTTCACGAATAGGAAGTCCCCCGCCAGTGGCAAGAACATTCGCCCTTACCAGCTCCCCGACGCCCCGCCGCCGCCACTGGACCCACCGCCGCCCGACGAACTGCTGCTGGAACTGGAGCTGGAGCTGCTGGAGCTTGAACCTGAACCACCACCCGAACCGCCCCCCGAGACACTCTGCACAAACAGCAGAAACGCTGCGAAAGAAGCCACCGGGATCGCGATGATCCAGCCCTGGTAACCGTGCCCCAGCAGCACGCCCGCCGCCACGTAGATCGCCGCCGCCGCCAGCGCCCGCACGAAGAAGAAACGCGGACGGGTTTTCCACGATTCCCTGATGACAAAAAACAACCCCACGTAGAGCCCGAGGATCAACGCCACACCGAACGGCCACAGCAGCCAGTGGACAAAGCTGACCGCTACAAACCGGTCCGCCACCACGACCCCGACCACATAGACCAGCACGGCCATCACGCAGTAGAACGCCGTGCGCGCCAGCCACAACGCACCGAAGGTGGCGCCGCCGATCAATATCGTCAGCGGCAATACGAACAGGAACATCGGCCATTCGCGGCCACCGCTGAAAGTCGTCAGCAGTACGGTGACCGCCAGCGCAGCGATCAATGCTCGGCGCCAACCCAGTTGGCGGGAGGCGACCAGCACACCGCCAATCGCACCGAAGATAAACGCCAGCAGCACCGCCATCGCCTGGGGGTTGACGCCAGGCCCTGCCACGGCGGGCAGCTCGCCGCCGTCCACCAGCACGACCAGATCATTCACCCCCTGGCTGATACCCGCCGCGTAATCGCCCTGACGAAACGCAGGCGTGATGTGCTCCTCGATGATGCGGTGGGCCAACAGGTCGGTGACGGTGCCTTCCAGGCCATAGCCCACTTCGATGCGCACCTTGCGATCATCCTTGGCCACCAGCAACAGGATGCCGTCGTCGACGTCCTTGCGCCCCAGTTTCCAGGCGCGGAACAGTTGGTTGGCGTAATCCTCGATGCTTGCCGCGCCAATGGAGGGCACCAGCAACACGGCCACCTGGGCGCCCTTGCGCTGTTCGAGGGCGGCAAGCTGCTCTTTCAGACGAGTGGTGGTGCTGGCGTCGAGGGTGTTGGTGAGGTCGATGACCCGCTGGTCAAGGGCGACGCCAATCGGCGAAGTGTCAGCCTGGGCGATGATTGACAGGCTGGCGAGCACCAGTACCAGCAGAACCGAGAGAGAGTGCCGCAACCACCGCATCATGTTTGTTACCTGAAGTTTCTTCCTGAAGGCGCCGACTTTACCTTATCAGCGCTATAACACGTGACCTCACAGCGGTGACTATTTAAACTGCCGCACACATAGCAATACGCCATGACTTTGAGACCCTCATGGACCTACGCCACCGCAACAACGTCACTGTGATGGGCTGCGGGACTTCGACCCTGGTGTTTTCCCATGGGTTCGGCTGCAACCAGGCCATGTGGAACTACCTCGCGCCGCAATTCAAAGAGCGCTTTCGTGTGGTGATGTATGACTTGGTAGGCGCCGGGCTCTCCGACCTGGACGCCTTCGACAAGACCAAATACAACACGCTGGAAGGCTACGCCCACGATCTCAATGAAATCATCGACGCCTACGCCGAAGGGCCGGTGATTCTGGTGGGGCATTCGGTCAGCGCCATGATCGGCACCCTCGCCGATCGCCTGGTGCCGGGACGGATCGCCGCCCATGTGATGATCGGCCCCTCACCGCGCTATATCGATACCGATGGCTACGTCGGCGGTTTCAAGCGCAGTGATATCGACGACCTGCTCGATACCCTCGACAGCAACTACCTCGGCTGGTCCAGCGCCATGGCCCCGGTGATCATGGGAACGCCAGAGCAACCTGCGCTGAGTGAGGAGCTGGCCGAGAGTTTCTGCCGCACCGAGCCGGACATCGCCAAGCAATTTGCGCGGGTGACTTTCACGTCCGACAACCGCCAGGACGTGACTGGCCTGACCACCCCGGTGTTGATCCTGCAATCGAGCGACGACCTGATCGCCCCGGTGGCCGTGGGCGAATACCTGCACAGCGTGTTGCCCAACAGCACCTATTGCCTGGTGGACAACGTCGGCCACTGCCCGCACATGAGCGCGCCGCAAGCCTGCGCCGCGGCCATGGACACGTTCCTCACGCCGTGGGCGGTGGCCCGTGCCCACTGAGCTGTTCGACAGCGCCGCCTGCGCCCTGGCCGTCACCACGCAAGACGGCACGATCCTGCAAGCCAACGCGCGCTTCAGTGACTGGCTGGGGTTCAGCAACGCCGAGCTGTGCGGCCAACGCTTCCAGGACCTGCTGACCATCGGCGGGCGGATCTTCCACCAGACTCATCTGGCGCCAATGCTGCGCATGCACGGCAGTGTCACCGAAGTGAAGCTGGACATGCTGCACCACGACGGCCACAAGGTGACCGTGCTGCTCAACGCCAACAAACGCGAACAGGCCGGCGCGGTAGTGCACGACCTGGCGCTGTTCGGCACCACCGACCGTGACAAGTACGAACGCGAGCTGCTCAACGCACGCAACCTGGCCGAAGCGCTGTTGCAGGAAAAGAGCGCCACCGAACTGGCGCTGCAACGGGCCCAGGCTGAATTGAGCGAGGCCTACGCGATTGCCCAGCGCCGTGCGCTGTTTGCCGAGCAGATGGTCGCGATTGTCAGCCATGACCTGAAAAACCCGCTCACGGCGATCCGCATGGCGTCGGACTTTCTCCGCCGTGGCGAGCGCACCGCCAAGGAACGCCAGCTGCTCGGGCATATCGGCCAATCATCCGAACGTGCCCAGCGCATGATCGCCGACCTGTTGGACTTCACCCAGGCCCGGGTCGGCCAAGGCATCACCATCAAGGCGGCGCCACTGGACCTGCATGAGGTGATTCATCGCACGGTGGACGAGCTGCGTGTGGCGTTCCCCAAGGCGACGTTGGAACATATCGCCAAAGGCACTGGCGACGCCTGCCTGGACGCCGACCGCGTGCAGCAGATCATCGGCAACCTGGTGGCCAACAGCGTGGCCTATGGCGACCTGCAACGACCGATCACCATCACCTCGCAATTGGATAACGGCGCATGTGAAGTGGCCGTGCATAACCACGGCGCGGTCATTCCCGAGGCCTTGCTGGCGGTGTTGTTCGAGCCTATGACCCGTGGCACCGACCAGGGCAGCGAAGTGCGCAGCGTGGGCCTGGGCCTGTATATCGTGCGCGAGTTGGCCAAGGTACATGGCGGCGATGTGGCGGTGAGTTCCTGCGCCACGGGCGGTACCACGTTTACGGTGAAGTTTCAGAACAGGTAGCCCTTCAAGACAGATAGACACTGCCCTGCATCACCGGCTCCACGCTGCCGGTCAACACCACGCCGCCCTCGCCCGTCCAGTGCACGGTGACCGTGCCGCCATCGCACTGCACCTGCACCGTGGCATCCAGCAAGCCACGCCGGATGCCATTGACCACCGCCCCGCAACAGCACGAACCAGACCCCAGCGGCACGCCACCGCCACGCTCCCAGATGCGCAGGCGGATATGCCCACGGTCGAGCACCTGCACAAAATGCACATTGGTCCCGGCCGGGAACAGCGGATGAATTTCCAGCGCAGGGCCCACTGCGGCCACTTCAACGGCGTTGATGTCGTCGACAAAAAACGTGCAATGGGGATTGCCCATGCTGCACGCCGCCGGGCTCCCCTCGATCGGCAAGGTGCAGGTGTCCATGGCCTCGGCCAGCGGTACAGAGGCCCAGTCCAGCGACGGCTCGCCCATGTTCACCGACACCCGCCGCCCCGCCTCGCGCACGCAGGTCAGCAGGCCACGATCCGTGCGCAGCACCACCGAATCGCTGCCGGTTTCATGCATCAAACGGTCGGCCACGCCGCGGGTGGCGCTGCCGCAGGTTTGCAGCGGCGTGCCGTTGGGGTTCCAGAACTTGATACGCGCCACGGCGTCTTCGCAATCCAGCACCACGGCCAGTTGATTGAAGCCAATGCCGGTGTGGCGATTACCCAGGCGCCGGGCGACCTGCGCGGTGATCGGGTCATCCAGGCCACGGCGGTCGACGATGATGAAGTCGTCGCCATGGGCGTGCATTTTTACGAACTGCAAGGGCATGGAGTGTCCTGGGGTCGACCTGTGGGGGAACTGGAGGATACCCTGAACCCGCCCCACTGACCTATCGAAGGACCGAACCATGCTTATCGTCTTCAGCGGCTTGCCCGGCACCGGCAAAACCACGATTGCCCGTGAACTGGCAGGCCGGATCGCTGCGGTTTACCTGCGCATCGATGTAATCGAGCAAACCCTTCGCGATGCGGGCGTGGCTCCGGGTGCCAGCGGCTACGGCGTGGCGAATGCCCTGGCGCTGAGCAACCTGCAATTGGGGCGCACGGTGGTCGCCGACTGCGTGAACCCGGTGCAGGAAAGCCGCGCAGCGTGGCAAGAAACCGCCGCAACGGCAGGCGTGGCTTTGGCCAATATCCAGGTAGTTTGCTCTGATGCGCGGGAACACCAACGCCGGGTCGAAACCCGTGAGGGGGATATTTCAGGACTGACTCCACCCTCTTGGCCGTCGGTGCTGAAACACGACTATGAAGCGTGGAGCAGTAAGCCATTCAGTATCGATACGTCATTAATGTCTGCAACTGCTGCGGTGCTGGCGATCACCGACTTTCTCTCGTCAACCTACTCTTTTCCAGTGGCCCGTGACTCAGTTTGCTTATCCCTCGACTAAAATAATGGCGGATAGCCATCAATCAAAAAGTATTTGCCGTATCGTTAATCGACGTCGAGGCAATTCACTTAGATAACGTCCCATACCGAGAACGCCCGTGACAGAGAATGAAATCAAGCTGCTGAGTTATCTGATATCGCATTTCAGAGCAGGAAAAATCAACGCAAACGATCCGCGAACGCACCTTCCCTACTCGCAGGTTCACGCTGAACTGGGTCTACCGCATGACGGACGCACGCTTGGGGACAGCTTGAACGTTCATGCTATGGGGGGATTGGCAAAATGGCTATTTGACAACCGGCTACCGGCGATAACGGGGGTCATCATTAACAAACTCGACTCCACCGAGCCGGAACGCCGAGGTATGCCATCGCCGACCTACTTCACGTTTCACGACCGCGAGGACCTCGATTACACCTGGCAACGAGACCAGATCAGGCGCGCATGTGAAATAAACTGGGGGGCCGAACTTGAACGGTGCGGCATAACCCTCGCAGATATCTTCCCACTGCCTGAAGAAATTCCGGATACGGTGATCGAAGGCGCAAGAAAGAGCATCACGGTCAATGCTTATGAGCGCAGCTCAGCAGCGCGTGATGCTTGTATCAAGGCGCACGGCGTAAAGTGCTCGGTGTGCAACTTTGACTTTGAACGCGTTTATGGGGGGCGTGGCAAAAGCTTCATCCACGTGCACCACCTCATACCCCTGAGTGAAATCGGCGGCGAATACGAACTGAACCCCGTAACCGATTTACGCCCGGTATGTCCCAACTGTCACGCCATGCTGCATCGAGGCGGAAATATCAGCATCGACGAATTGAAAAGCGAAATAGACTTTGTAAATGCCTTGCGTCGCTAACCAGCAAAACCCGCACGACAGGTAAATCCACCATGCTCAAAAATATCCCAATGGAGCCGTATGAACATAATTGAAAATGGCCATACCAATACGCTCTGCGAGTGATCGGTACTCCCCGCCAGTGATGCTCACAGCACACTCCCCATCGCCTTCATCAACACCAGGTCCCGCGCGTAAATATCCGGCGCGTACACCAACCCACCCTGGCGGTCGACCTCGACCGTCCAGTAGCCGAGCAGCACCGGCACCGGCGTGGCCAGGCGGAATTCATGGGTCACGCCGGTGGCCAGCAGTTCATCGGTGCGCGCGCGTTCGGCCGGGCTCACCAGCAGGTCGCGCAGCAGCAACGGTTGCTCTACCCGCACGCAACCCGAGCTGAACGCACGCGGGCCTTTGGTGAACAGCGGCTGGCTCGGGGTGTCGTGCAGGTACACCGAATACGGGTTGGGGAAGCGCATTACGATCTTGCCCAGCGGGTTGCGCGGGCCGGCTTCCTGGCGCAGCAGGATATTGCCGGGGCGCGCCCAGTCGATCTGCTCGGGCGCCAGCGGGTGGCCTTCGGCGTCGAGCACTTGCAGGTTTTGCTGGCGCAGGTATTCGGGGTTCAGGCGGATGGCCGGGAGTTTGTCCTCGCGCATGATGGTCGGCGGGATGGTCCAGGTGGGGTTGAGCGTCAGCCGGGTGATGCGTGACTTGAGCAGCGGCGTCTGGCGCTCGGCGCGGCCTACTTGCAGGCGGGTTTGCCACACGGGAATGCCGCTCTGGTACACGCTCAGTTGCGCGGCGGCGACGTTGACCAGCACGCCCTCGGGCTCCAGGTCCTGGGCCAGCCAGCGGAAGCGTTCGAGGTTGATGCGCAGCTGCTCGCGGCGCATGGCCGGGCTGATATTGAGTTCCGCCACGGTGCCAGCGCCGATCACACCGTCCGATTGCAGGGAGTGGCTGACCTGGAAGGCTTTGACCGCCGCGACCAGTTCGGGGCGGTATTGCTTGCTGGCACCCGTGGGTTCGATCGGCAGGTAGCCTCCGCTGTGCAGCCGACGCGCGAGTTCCGGAACACGTGGATCGTCCATGCCAGGACGCAACAGCGGGCCGCTGCCAACCGCATCCCATTGGGGCAACGGCTGCTGGCGCACGGTGGAATAGGCATTGCGCAGGCTGCGGTACAAATCCGCGCTGGGACGGGCCTGGTCGAACGCTTGCGCCATGTCGTGCAAGCCGGTGGCGGCAAAGGCCAACACCTCGGTGTCGGGGTCGCGGGCAGGTGGCTGGGAATGCCACAGCGGTTCGAAGCGCGATTGCTGCAAGCGGCCGAAGTGCAGATCCTGCAGGGCTTGCAGGTAGTGCTGGCTGCTGTCGATATCGCTGCACAGCACGTTCTGCGTGGCGTGTGGCACGGCCAGACTATAGTGAGTGGGGTCCAGGCCATCGTCGGCGAGCATCAGCAGCTGGGTCTGGAGCGCCTGGCGGCGCGTCTCGTCCGACCATAACGGGGCATCGCCTTGTTGCTGATAAAAGGCCTGCAGGCGCGCCAGGGCGGGCGCGTCGATCTGCGGCGCGAGGCCGGGGCAGACGCTGGGCAGTTGCGCCAGGGCCTGTTGCACCGGGGCCAGGTCCACCGGCGCGGGGGTCGTGACCGGCAACGGCTCCACCGGCAGCGCGTCGGCCGTGGCGACCAATGGTGCAACGAGCAAGCAAATGCTCAAGTAACATGCGTGTTTTTTGAACAATGACTTGGCTCCAATCCACAGTGGGGGAGATGTACTGTAGATGCTGACTTTTATGTACCGCCTGGGGATCGCCGTCAGTCTGGCTGTATTGAGCAATGCTGCGCTCGCCGCCAACGGCAACCCTCCTACCTTGTATAGCAGCCTGGCGCGCTCGGCTCCAGAACTCAACCCCACTGTACTGAAAAGCGCCTTGAGCGCGATGCAATGCGCGGTCAGCAATGGCGAGGAACGCTCCGAGCGCCTGGCCGTGATTGACTATTCCCAACCGTCGACCGCCCGTCGCTTGTGGATTTTCGACCTGCGCAAGAAAACCCTGGTGCTGCGCGACCTGGTGGCCCACGGCGCCAAGTCCGGGGAAAACTTCGCCACCCAGTTTTCCAATACCGAAGGCAGCCATCAATCCAGCCTGGGCCTGTTCCGCACCCAGGAAAGTTACCTGGGCACCCACGGTTATTCACTGCGCATGGACGGCCTGGAGCCGGGGTTCAATGACCAGGCCCGTGATCGCGCCATCGTGATTCACGCCGCCGACTATGTGAGCCCGCTGTGGAGCAAGCGCGAAGGCCGTATCGGCCGCAGCCAGGGTTGCCCGGCCGTACGCCCGCAGGTGGCGCGCCAGGTGGTGGACAAGCTCAAGGATGGGCAGTTCATGTTTTCGTGGTACCCGGACCAGCGCTGGTTGAAGTCCTCGACGTACCTCAATTGCAAACCCCAACAGGTGGCGAGTAGTCGTACAATCCGTGGCGGTTAGCCTGTCCCCACAGATAAAAGAGAGCTTCGCATGCTTCTACATCAATCGACCTGGATCGAGATCGGGCAGTTTCTGGAGCGCAGTCGCACGGTGGTGATCCCCATCGGCTCCAACGAGCAACACGGCCCGACCGGCCTGTTGGGCACCGACTGGATGTGCCCGGAAATCATCGCCGTCGAGGCACAAAAGAACGCCGACATCCTGATCGGCCCGACCTTCAATATCGGCATGGCCCAGCATCACCTGGGTTTTCCCGGCACCATTTCGCTGCGCCCTTCCACCTTTATCGCCGCGATTGGCGACTGGGTGCGCTCGCTGGCCGGGCATGGTTTCGACAAGATCCTGTTCCTCAATGGCCATGGCGGCAATATCGCGACCATTGAAGCGGCGTTTTCCGAGTTGTACGCCGAAGCCAGTTTCGCCCGCCGCCCAGCCGGCTTCGCCTTGAAGCTGGTGAACTGGTGGGACCTGGAAGGCGTCAGCGACCTGGCCCACCGCCAATTCCCCGTAGGCCACGGCAGCCATGCCACGCCGTCGGAGATTGCGGTGACGCAATGGGCGTACCCGGGCTCGATCAAGACAGCAGACTATGCGCCACAGATCGCCAACACCGGCCCGATCCGTGAAGCCCTGGACTTTCGTGCGCGCTTCCCCGATGGACGCATGGGCTCAGACCCGGCGCTGGCGACGGTGGAGAAAGGCGGTGAGTTGGTGGCGTTGGCGGCTCAAGGGTTGGTCAAGACCGTCAACAGCTTCAGCAACGAAGCCAAAGCCTAGGCCGAGTACACATCAACCGGTAGGAAGGGCTGCTTCGCAGCCCAGCGCAAGCCTGCTCACTACAGGTTGCCTGAAGTTATTGGCATTCCTTGGCAGCCAATTCCAGCCGCGACGGCGTTAGAGCCGACGCCAGCGGTTTGCGCTCATACAAGAACACCTTGCCGCCCTCTCCTGCCTTGTAGGCTTCAAGCACATCGTCGGCGGCGATCTTGCTGGTCAACACGGCGCGGGCGTGGCGCGAGTTCTGGGTCACGGTCGACGTGATCCCGTGTTTTTCCAGCTTGGGCAGGACGCATTGCAGATAGGCTTCGGGGCCTTTGCTGGTTTGCAGGGTCAAGGTCGGCGTGTTGGGGGCGGACACACAGCCGGCCAGCAACAAGGCTGCGACCGGTAAGAGAAAAGAGCGCATTAAGAATCCTGACGGTAAAAAGTAAAAGTTCACGTTAACTGGCGCGCACCAGCGCCTTGAGCGACGCATCAAACTGCTTCAAGGCATCGAGCTGTACATCGCGCTGCTGTTCGATCTGCGCGGCAATTTCCGGCGCGGCCTTGTTGCGGACCCACACCGAGGGCACCTGCCTGTGCACCGCGCCTTCGGCCTTGGCGATGTATTGCAGGTCGGCGTCATAGAACCGCGCAATAAAACGCGCCTCGACCTGATCGTTACGCTGGGTCAGCAGTTGGTTATGGGTGTCGAGCATCACCACCACATCGGGGTGAGCCTGCACCAGGGCATCCAGATTGTCGTAGACAGTGACCGACAAAAAGGTGCCTTGCAGCGAACTCATCAACCAGTCAATGGCCAGTTCCGGGTCGGAACTATTGACGAACGCCTGGCGGATACGCCCGTCGAGGGCATCCTTGGCGCCATTCAAGGCCATGTCGTGGTAGCGTTCGAGGTAGCTGAGGTTGTCGCGGGTGTTGTCGCTCAACAACACACCCACTGACTGCGCGTGCTGCAGGGAGTTTACGCTACCGACGATGGGTAGCAAATGGCCTGTACGCAGTTCACCGGCAATGGCCGCGTTGTTCACTGCCACCGTGGCCAGCATCAGAATCATTAAACCCAGCTGAATCATCGTCCTCATCGCGCATTTCCTTGAACAGCGTCTCGATGAAGGGATTTTGCGCTTTCCCTGTAAAAACAGAACTTGCGATGCGTGATGGTGACTATTATCTGAAGCGATAGTGTCACGATAAAACCGATAAGGAGCCGCCATGAAGCCCCACCAGAAAACCTTCGACCGTATCCGTGAAGCCGTCCTGCCGGAGTTTCGCGAGCGGATTGCCGATTACCTGGTCGACTATGAAACCGTGCTGCAGGACATCAACGCCGACGCCGACCAAGCCTGCGCCAGCGCCCAACAATTGCGCGGCTACCTGCGCGGCTTGAACACCACGCGGGTGCTGGGCATGGCGGATTGGGAAGACCTGGACCGGCGCGTGCAACAAATGACGGCCAACGCTACAGCACAGGACGTTGCTGATTGACCCATTCCTGCACCGACGGCCGTTGCCACTGGCGCTGGGCATAAGCCACCAGCTCGGCCGGCACGCTGTCACCGTTGAGGATCAGGCGGTTGAGCATGATCGCCAGGTCCACATCGGCAATCGACCACTCACCGAACAGGTGCGTCGGATTACCCGCCAACAACGCCTGCGCCCCAGTGATCAACCGGCTGGCGGCCGCTTTGGCCACGGGTGATAACGGTGGCATCTGCTGTCCGTAGAACACCACCAGCGTGGAGCGCTCCTGACGGATCGGCAGCAAATCACTGCGCAACCACGCCTGCACCTGACGCGCCCTCGCCCGGAGCTTGAAATCTGCCGGGTACACCGCTGTGTCAGGGTAGGCGTCTTCCAGGTACTCGGTGATCGCCGAAGATTCGGACAGCGCAAAGTCTCCTTCTACCAAGGTCGGTACACGCTGGGTCACAGATAAGCGGGCAAAATCGGCGGTCTGGTTTTGCGCCGCATCCAGATCGAGGGTAACCAGATCGAAGGGCAGGCCTTTTTCCCGCAGGGTAACGAACACCGACATCGCGTACGGGCTGGTGAACAGCGAATCAACATAAAGGCGCAACGGGCTCTGGCTCATGGGCAATCTCCTTGAATGAGCCTTCACGCTACGAGATGTGCGCGGATAAAGACAATGCAGGGTTTTTATGGGGGCATTCCTGGGAGGAATACCGGGTTAGCCGGCAAACCCGCCCTTGTCCAGAAAAACGCGCTCTTCATCGGTGGTGACCCTGGCCAGCACCGCATTACGATGCGGGAAACGCCCGAAGCGCTGAATGATCTCGGCGTGCTCCTTGGCCCAGCGGTAGGTGTTGGCATCCAACTGCTGGTTGAGGGTCAGGGAGCGTTGCTGGTCCTTTGGGTCTTCCGAGTGCTCGAACGGCAAATAACAGAACGCACGCAATGCCGGCTCAACCTGCTGGTCGAGCCCGGCGTCCACCATGCGCTGGGCGTACAGGCGCGCGAGCGGGTCGGTGGCGAACATGTGCGCGCTGCCGCGAAAGGCATTGCGCGGGTATTGGTCCAGGAGGATCAGCAGGGCCAAGGTATCAGAACCGTCAGCCCGATCAGAGAGCAATTGAGGGCAACGGGCACGTTAATGTTATAGGATAACGTCCAATTTCCACCCTGCCCTGCGATCCCGCCCATGACTGATGCTGCTCCCCTACGTCAACGCCTGCTCTCCATCGACGCCCTGCGCGGCCTGGTGATCCTGTTCATGCTGCTCGACCACGTGCGGGAAACCTTCCTGCTGCACCGCCAGGTCGGCGACCCGATGAGCATCGACAGCACCGAACCCGCGCTGTTTATCAGCCGCACCCTCGCCCACCTGTGTGCCCCGGTGTTTGTGTTGCTCACCGGGCTGTCCGCGTTTTTGTACGGCCAGAAATACCAGGGCCGCCGCGATGTGTCGGCGTTCCTGTTCAAGCGCGGGTTGTTCCTGGTGGTGCTGGAGTTCACCCTGGTCAACTTCGCCTGGACCTTTCAACTGCCGCCCAGCGTGATCTACATGCAAGTGATCTGGGCGATCGGCCTCAGCATGATCGCCCTCGCCGCCTTGGTGTGGTTGCCGCGACCGTTGCTGATCGCGCTCGCGCTGGTGATCATCGGCGGGCACAACCTGCTCGATGGCGTGCACTTCACTCCTGGTTCGGCGCTGCAAGACGTGTGGGCCATCCTGCATGAACGCAGCTGGATCGACGTGTCCGCAGACCTGCGCCTGCGCACCACGTATCCGGTACTGCCGTGGATCGGCGTGATTGCTCTGGGCTACGGCATCGGTCCGTGGTTTGCCAATGCCACCTTGCCTGCGGTGCGCCAGCGCTATCTGTTGCTGGCCGGCGCGGGTGCGTTGGTGGGGTTTGTGGTGTTGCGTGTGCTCAATGGCTATGGCGAGAAGCCTTGGCAGACGTACGATAGTGGTGTGCAGACGGCGATGAGCTTTTTCAACGTAACCAAGTACCCACCTTCGTTGTTGTTCCTGGCGTTGACGCTGGGGATTGGGCTGTTGCTGCTGTTGGCGTTTGAACGCGCCGGGCACAAGCGTTGGATCGGGGTATTGGCCGTGTTTGGTGCCGCGCCGATGTTCTTTTACCTGTTGCACCTGTACGTGTTGAAAGTGCTGTATGTGGCGTGTGTGGCGCTGTTCGGGCTTAACCAGGGCAACTACTTCGGGTTCGACAGCATCGGCGCAGTCTGGATGGCGGCGCTGTTACTGCCGCTGGCGTTGTACTTGCCGGTGCGTTGGTTTGCCGGGTTGAAGGCGCGTCGACGGGATCTGGCGTGGCTCAAATACCTCTGAGCTGACTTAGATTCAAATGTGGGAGGGGGCTTGCCCCCCACACTTTTTGACCGTGCTATGCCAATTCAGCTCGAAGCTGGCGAGCCGCAGTCACCATATGAATCAACGCCGCCTCAGTCTCCGGCCAGCCCCGCGTCTTCAACCCGCAATCCGGGTTCACCCACAGCCGCTCGGCCGGAATCCGCTTGGCCGCCTTGCGCAGCAGGTTGGCCATTTCCGACGCCTCCGGCACCCGTGGCGAGTGAATATCGTAGACGCCCGGACCGATGTCATTCGGGTACGCGAAGGCTTCAAACGCGTCCAGCAGCTCCATGTCCGAGCGTGAAGTTTCGATGGTGATCACATCGGCATCCATCGCCGCGATGGACTCGATTACATCATTGAATTCGCTGTAGCACATGTGCGTATGGATCTGGGTGTCGTCCCGTACGCCGGAGGCGCACAGGCGGAACACTTCGGTGGCCCAGTCCACGTAGGGCTGCCACTGCGCCTGGCGCAATGGCAGGCCTTCGCGGAAGGCGGCTTCGTCGATCTGCACGATCTTGATGCCGGCCGCTTCCAGGTCCAGCACTTCATCACGAATGGCCAGGGCCAATTGGCGGGCCTGCACTTCGCGGCTCACGTCTTCGCGGGGGAACGACCACATCAGCATCGTCACCGGGCCGGTCAGCATGCCTTTCATGACCTTGTGGGTCAGGCCTTGGGCATAGCGGATCCACTCTACCGTCATGGCCTTCGGGCGGCTCAGGTCGCCGAAGATCACCGCCGGTTTCACGCAGCGAGAACCATAGCTCTGCACCCAGCCAAAGCGCGTGAACACGTAGCCGTCCAATTGCTCGGCGAAGTATTCGACCATGTCGTTACGCTCGGCTTCGCCATGCACCAGCACATCCAGGCCGAGGTTTTCCTGCACTTCGACGGCGTGCTTGATCTCGCTGTGCATCGCTTCGACGTATTCGGCTTCGCTCAACTTGCCGGCCTTGTACGACTGGCGCGCCAGGCGGATCGAGGCGGTCTGCGGGAACGAACCGATGGTGGTGGTCGGGAACAGCGGCAGGTTGAGGCCTGCACGCTGCTGCGCGATACGCTGGGCAAACAGCGAGTGGCGCTGGCTGTCCTTGGCGGTAATGGCGGCAACGCGTGCCTGGACCGCCGGTTTGTGGATACGCGGCGAAGCGGCACGGGCGGCCTGCACGGCGCGGCTGTGCGTCAGGGCAGCGAGCACATTGGGCGCTTCAGGCTGGTTGACTGCCTGGGCCAGCACCGCCACCTCGGCGCACTTCTGCACGGCGAAGGCCAGCCAGCTTTTCAACTCGGCATCGAGCTGGTCTTCACGGCCCAGGTCCACCGGGCTGTGCAGCAATGAGCAGGACGGCGCCACCCACAGGCGATCACCGAGTTTTTCATGGGCATGCTGCAAGGTCGCCAGGGCGTTTTCCAGGTCGCAGCGCCAGACGTTGCGGCCGTTGACCACCCCCAGGGACAGCACCTTATACGCCGGCAGGCGATCGAGGATGGTCGGGTACTGTTCCGGCGCGCGTACCAGGTCGATGTGCAGGCCGTCGACCGGCAGGTTGGCGGCCAGGCCCAGGTTTTCCTCCAAACCGCCAAAGTAAGTGGCGACCAGTTTTTTCAGCGGGTCTCGCTGGATCAGGTTGTAGGCGCGTTCAAACGCGTTCTTCCATTCCTGCGGCAGGTCGAGCACCAGGATCGGCTCGTCGATCTGCACCCATTCCACGCCCAGTTCCGCCAGGCGCTGGAAGATCTGGCCATACAACGGCAGCAGGCGGTCCAGCAGGTCGAGCTTGTCGAAGTCACCGCCCTTGACCTTGCCCAGCCACAGGTAGGTCAGCGGACCGATCACGACAGGCTTGACGTTGTGGCCCAGCTCGCGGGCTTCCTGGACTTCCTCGAACAGTTGGTCCCAGCCCAGGTGGAACTGCTGGTCGACACTGAATTCCGGTACCAGGTAGTGGTAGTTGGTATCGAACCACTTGGTCATTTCCTGGGCGTGAGCACCGCCGCAGCAACTGTCGCTGACACCACGCGCCATGCCGAACAGGGTGTGCAGCGTGGCCTTGCCATCCGCCGGGCGAAAGCGCTCGGGAATCACGCCGAACATCAGCGAATGGGTCAGCACCTGGTCGTACCAGGCGAAATCCCCAGCGGGCAGCAACTCGATGCCGGCCTGTTTTTGCAAATCCCAGTGGGTCTTGCGCAAGTCACGGCCAACGGCGCGCAGGCCGGCTTCGTCGAGCTCACCCTTCCAGAACGCTTCCTGCGCTTTTTTCAATTCACGATCGCGTCCAATGCGCGGAAATCCAAGGGAATGAGCGACTGCCATGACTTACAACTCCAATGTCGTTATGTATGGCAGTCATTGTCGGGATTAGATCATAGTGAGACAAACTCATTATATTTTAGACCATCACAAGTTTCACTCATGTTAAGACCTACCTTTAGCAGACACGGCACCCATTCATTGCGGGTACTATGCTCGCGAACAACACATCCAAATGAGCACCCATGATCAAAGCCAGCCTGCGCACTCACTTGACCCTATGGTTTGCTGCTTTGTCCTTGCTCACGTTACTGAGCGTGGGTTTTTATGTGGGGCACATCGCCACCGGGCAAATGAAGCAGGCCAGCGGCAATGCCTTGTTGAGCACGGCACGATCCACGGCTGCGCTGCTGGCTGTGCAACTGCACGAGCGCCAGCTGGAGGTTTCCCTGCTCAGCAAAGCGCCGCTGTTTCGCAAAGGTGGCTTGAACGAGCCGGACATCCTCACGCTGATGGAACTGCGCACCCAGTCTCGCGCCGAATACGCTTGGATGGGCGTCGCCGATGTCGATGGCCGTGTGCGCCAGGCGGTGAATGGCCTGCTGGTGAATCAATCCGTCAGCCAGCGCCCTTGGTTCCAGGCGGGCCTGCACGGCGAGTACACCGGCGATCCCCATGAAGCGGTGCTGCTGGCCAAGTTGCTGCCAGGCACGGCGAATGGCGAGCCGTTGCGGTTTATCGATTTCGCCGCGCCGATCCGTAACGCCAAAGGCGAGACCATCGGCGTACTCGGAGCCCATGCGCACTGGCGTTGGGTCACGCAAATCGTCGATTCGGCGGTGATGCAGAAGGACGCGATCCCTGACATCGAGGCACTGATTGTCGACTTCGATGGCAAGGTGCTTTATCCCGAAGTGTTGGCCGGTGAGCAGATGCCCAAAGACAGGCTGGTCACGTCTTCCGGCTGGAGCACAGCCAACGGTTTTGTGACCGCTTCGGTCGCCGTGCCAAGCCCCGCCAACGCGAAAATGAACTGGTACATCATGGTGCGCCAGCCCTTGGAGGTGGCACTGCAACCGGCACGCACGCTGCTCTACAAACTCCTGATACTCGGCGTACTCGCCGCCGTGGCGTTTGTGGTCGCGGCGTATTGCCTGGCCTCCTCCCTCAGCCGGCCTATCGAACGGCTGGCCAAGTCCGCCAAGCAAGTCCAGGAGCATCAGCCCGGCGCGGTGTTTCCCCAGGCGCACTCAGTGCTGGAAATCGCCCAGCTGGGCCGCTCGCTGACCGGCATGACCCAATCCCTGCTGGCCAAGGAGCGCCAGTTGCAGGACGCCAACGCCTCCCTGGAAGCCACCGTCGCCCAACGCACCGCCGACCTCACCCAGGCCAATACCGAGCTGCTCAACCTTGCGACCCACGACGCACTGACCGGCGTCTACAACCGTCGCCGCTTCGACGAAAAACTCGCGGAAAACAGCCTGCTGTTCCAACGCACCGGCCGCACTTTTGCCCTGCTGCTGATCGACGCCGACTACTTCAAACGCATCAATGACACCCACGGCCACGCTGTCGGCGATGACGTGCTGCGCCAACTCGCCCAACTGATCCAAAGCACCACCCGCGTCACCGACTTTGTCGCCCGCTACGGCGGCGAAGAGTTTGCCGTGCTGCTACCAGAGGTCGAAGCACCGGACAGCCCGGATGTGGTGGCCGAGAAGATCCGTGCCGCGATTGCCGGCGCGCAGTTTGAACAGGTGGGGCCTGTCACGGTGAGTATCGGCGTGGGCATTGCCGCACCGTCGGACCGCGACACACGGGCGCTGCTGAATCGGGCGGATCAGCAGTTGTATGAGGCCAAGGCTGGCGGGCGTAATCGGGTGGCGTGAGGCCCGGGAGCTAGCTTTGTGGAGAGCGGGCCTGTCGTGGTGAAAGGCTGATCACAAGGCAAGGTTGTCATCTTGGCAGGGCAGAATAATCGCGGCGCAGCTAAATCCGCTCACTAACCTTTCGATCCTGACCAAGTGCGGGCACAATGCGTGTCCTTTTTTGGCAGGCACCGCCGCAGGCTCTCAAAAATGATCAAAACGCCGTACTACCTCATCGATAAACAGAAGCTTCTGGTCAACATGCAGAAGATTGCTTACGTGCGCGAGCAGTCCGGCGCCAAGGCCCTGCTGGCGCTCAAGTGCTTTGCCACCTGGTCGGTGTTCGACCTGATGCAGGAATACATGGACGGCACCACCTCGTCGTCGCTGTATGAGTTGAAGCTCGGTCGCCAGAAGTTCGAAGGCGAGGCGCACGCCTACAGCGTGGCCTGGGCCGACGATGAAATCGAAGAGATGCTGGATAACTGCGACAAGATCATCTTCAACTCGATCAGCCAGTTGCAGCGATTTGCCGAGCGTTCCGAGGGCAAGACCCGTGGCCTGCGTGTCAACCCGCAGGTGAGCAGCTCTGACTACCTGCTGGCCGACCCGGCGCGCCCGTTCAGCCGCCTGGGCGAGTGGGACCCGGTGAAGATCGAAGGCGTGATCGAGCAGATCTCTGGTTTCATGTTCCACAACAACTGCGAGAACGGCGATTTCAGCCTGTTCGACCAAATGCTCAACACCATCGAAGAACGTTTCGGCGCGCTGCTGCACAAGGTCAACTGGGTCAGCCTCGGCGGCGGCATCCATTTCACCGGTGAAGGCTATGCCATCGACGCCTTCTGCCAGCGTCTCAAGGCGTTCTCGCAGAAGTACGGCGTGCAGGTCTACCTGGAACCCGGCGAAGCGGCGATCACCAACAGCGCCTCCCTGGAAGTCACCGTGCTCGACACCCTGTACAACGGCAAAAACCTCGCCGTCGTCGACAGCTCCATCGAAGCTCACCTGCTGGACCTGCTGATCTACCGCCTCAACGCCAAGCTGGCGCCAAGCGACGGCGAACATACCTACATGGTGTGCGGCAAATCCTGCCTGGCCGGGGACATCTTCGGCGAGTATCAATTTGATCGTCCGCTGGCCATCGGCGATCGGCTGTCGTTCATCGACACTGCTGGCTACACCATGGTCAAGAAAAATTGGTTCAACGGCCTGAAAATGCCGTCCATCGTAGTGAAACAACTCGACGGTACAGTCGAAGTGGTTCGTGAATTTGGTTACGACGACTACCTGTCCAGCCTTTCGTAAGCTGGCGGATATAGGAGAAAGAAAGCAATTGAAAAAGAACGTTCTTATCATTGGTGCAGGAGGTGTCGCCAAGGTGGTGGCCCACAAGTGCGCGCAGCACAACGACGAACTCGGTCGTATTGCTATCGCGTCGCGCAACATCTCCAAATGCCAGGCCATCATCGACAGCGTCAAGGCCAAGGGTAGCCTCAAGGTTCCCGCCGATATCCAAGCCTTCGCGCTGAACGCCATGGACGTGGAAGCGACCAAGGCCCTGATCCGCGAGACTGAATCGCAGATCGTCATCAACGTCGGTTCGTCGTTCCTGAACATGTCGGTCCTGCGTGCCTGCATCGACACGGGCGTTGCGTACCTCGACACCGCTATCCACGAAGAGCCAGGCAAGGTCTGCGAGACCCCGCCGTGGTACGGCAACTACGAGTGGAACCACCTGCAAGAGTGCAAAGACAAGAACATCACCGCCATTCTTGGCGTGGGCTTCGACCCAGGCGTCGTCAACGCGTATGCCGCGCTGGCGCAGCAACAGCATTTCGACCGCATTGATTCGATCGACATTCTCGACGTCAATGCCGGCAGCCATGGCAAATACTTTGCCACCAACTTCGACCCGGAAATCAACTTCCGCGAGTTCACCGGACAGGTGTGGAGCTGGCAGAACAGCCAGTGGACCAGCAACACCATGTTCGAAGTCAAACGCACCGACGACCTGCCGGTCGTGGGTTCGCAGAACCTCTACCTCACCGGTCACGATGAAGTGCACTCGCTGTCGAAAAACCTCGACGTGCCCAACGTGCGGTTCTGGATGAGCTTTGGCGAACACTACATCAACGTGTTCACCGTACTGAAAAACCTCGGCCTGCTCTCCGAGAAGCCGGTCAAGACTGCCGAAGGCCTGGAAGTGGTGCCGTTGAAAGTGGTCAAGGCCGTACTGCCCGACCCGTCTTCGCTCGCCCCTGGCTACACCGGCAAGACCTGCATCGGCGACCTGGTCAAAGGCACCAAGGACGGCCAGCCGCGTGAGCTGTTCATCTACAACGTGGCCTGCCACGAAGAAGCCTTCGCCGAAACCGACAGCCAGGGCATCTCCTACACCGCAGGCGTCCCACCGGTAGCCGCCGCGCTGCTGGTCGCCCGTGGCGAGTGGGATGTGAAACACATGGCCAACGTCGAGGAACTGCCGGCTGAGCCGTTCCTCAAGGCGCTGGACGTGATGGGCTTGCCGACTCGGATCAAGGACGAGAAAGGTGATCGTGCCTGGGATGCGATTGCCTGATAGGCGATAGCTGACCGAACAAAAAAATGCGCCCTCAGGGGCGCATTTTTTGTTCGGGGTGGGTAGCGATTCCAAGACCGATGAAGATCCAAATGTGGGAGGGGGCTTGAACTGGTCAAGTAATCTTGGACACCGATTACGGTTCACGCCGCCAACCTTTCCTTCATGACCGGCGACCGGTAGTCGTTGTAGCTGTGAGGCCTGCTGATGTTGTAGCGAGAGACATAGCGCTGCACGTCTGCTCGGGCCTCATGTTCCAGTTTGTAGCCCGTTTCAGGCACCCACTCTGATTTCAAACTGCCAAAGAAACGCTCCATCGGGGCGTTATCCCAGCACTCGCCTTTACGGCTCATGCTTTGCC